>NZ_VDAY01000016.1:0-111899 GCF_019584005.1 Citrobacter sp. EC_71 | reverse complement strand
CTTGCAGTTGCCAGACCGCAAGGTGTTTTAACAAATCAAAAGGGGTTTTAATAACTGGCTCAAAGCTGAAAGCTTTCCGGAACCCCCAGCCTAGCTGGGGGTTTTCTGTGCACAAAAAAACGGAGAACATGTCTCCGTTTTTTTTCAGCTAAATGCAATTATTACGCGATATCTTCGTCGTACTGCGGGACCGGGTTGCGGAAGCTTTTGGTCACGCAAGCCAGGTAGATCAGACCGATACCCGCCCAGATCAGGCCCAGAACCATTGAGCTTTCTTCCAGGTTCACCCACAGCGCGCCAACGGTCAGCGCACCGCACATTGGCAGGAACAGGTACTGGAAGTGATCTTTCAGCGTCTTGTTACGCTTCTCACGGATCCAGAACTGGGAGATTACCGACAGGTTAACGAAGGTAAACGCCACCAGCGCACCAAAGTTAATCAGCGCCGTCGCCATCACCAGGTCGAAGTTGATTGCCAGCAAAGCAATCGCACCAACCAGAATGATGTTCATGGACGGAGTACGCCATTTCGGGTGTACATAACCGAAGAAGCTTTTCGGGAATACGCCGTCACGGCCCATCACGTACATCAGACGCGCAACGCCTGCATGCGCCGCCATACCGGACGCCAGTACGGTAATGGTAGAGAAAATCAGCGCGCCTACCTGGAAGAACTTACCCGCAACATACAGCATGATTTCCGGCTGCGAAGCATCTGGATCCTTAAAGCGCGAGATATCCGGGAAGTACAGCTGCAACAGATAGGTGGAGACGATAAAGATCAGGCCACCAATCAGAGCAGTCAGGAAAATCGCACGCGGGATCACGCGCTCAGCGTCTTTGGTTTCTTCTGACAGGTTGCTGATACCGTCAAAACCGGTGAACGAGAAGCACAGGATGGTCGCACCGGTGATCATCGGGATCACGTGCGCATCACCAGACCAGAACGGACGGCTGCTTGCCAGCGTACCGGCCCCTTCCCCTTCGAACACGCCATAAACGACCATGCCGAGGATCACCGCAATCAGCACCACCTGCAACAACACGATCACAGTGTTGAAATTGGCGACGGATTTGAGGCTACGCAGGTTGAAGGCGGTCATAAAGGCCACCAGCGCCACCACGAACATCCACGATGGAATCGAGGGCACCAGCGCTTCAAAATATATTTTCGCCAACAGAATGTTGATCATCGGCGCGAACAGGTAGTCCAGCAGCGATGACCAGCCAACCATAAAGCCAACGGTCGGGCTAATGGATTTCTGAGCGTAAGTGTAGGCAGAGCCTGCAGACGGATAGCGGCGTACCAGTTTACCGTAGCTTAGTGCGGTAAAGAGGATGGCGATCAGTGCAAAGGCGTAAGCTGTCGGGACGTGACCATCGGTCATTCCTGAGACGATACCGAATGTATCGAACAGCGTCATCGGCTGCATATAGGCAAGGCCCATCATGACAACCGGAACCAGCGTAAGCGTTTTACGTAATTCCACGCGAGAGGTGTTTGGAGTAGCGTTATGCGACATGGTTATCCCCCATTACGGCGAAAACCGTCGCGTAAGCAAAAAATTGCCCCATTTTTTGTTAATCCTCAGCGACAACAACTGTCGATTTTTAAGTAAGTATCTATCCGGTACGAAGCCCGGCCTCTTTTATGAATGATTGGTTTGATGCAAAAAAATAACCGACGCGTATTAAAACGTCGGTTAATGTCATTTTTTGCAAGCGGCGTATTTTGCACTAATTTGGGGAGAAATAACAAGAGATTGAAGCCACTGTAAAAAAATATTTTTCCTCAACTGATTGATTTATCAGCATCCGTTTTAACGTACACCCCGGCAATAGCACTATTTGCTAAAATCTCATCCCGCCACCAGGCGCTGGCAAGCCCGGCGGTCTGTTCATTCCACCCTATCCACACGGGTTCAAACAGAATTTGTCCGACCACTTTCTTCTCAATCAGCGAGCCGCTGTCCAAAAATCGCTGCGCCAGATAACGTGGAATATATCCGCATCCCAAACCACTAATTTGCAGCTCCAGCTTGGTTTTGAAGTCAAAAACGGTAATCGCTTCCTGATCGTCCAACACCTGAACGCCGGAGATGTTCGCTTGATGCGCATTCTCTCCCACCACAATGGCGCGAAAACGTCGAATAGTGCGACGATTTAACGGTTCCTGTTCCTGCGCCAGCGGATGATGCGGCGCAACGACAAACACCTGTTCCAGCGCGCCCAGCCGCGCAAAGCCAAATTCGCTCCCCGCAGGCGGTTCATGCATAGCGCCGACAATAATATCCGCCCGCCCCTGAGTCAGTGCGTCCCAGGAGCCACCCAGTACGCCGTTAATAAATTTCAGACGCGTCACACTATGACGTTGATAGAAAGATTCGATTAGGGGAGCCAGCAAGGAAAAGGGAAACGTATCATCGACGCCGATAACCAGTTCATTCTCCCAGCCTTCATGGAGCTTAATGGCTTGCTTTTCGAGTTCGCGGACGGAGTGCAATACCTCTCGCCCCTTTTCCAGCAGCATTTGACCGGTGCGGGTAAACTTAGCCCGGTGCCCACTGCGATCTAATAACTGAATATTAAGATCGCTTTCCAGTTTATGGACGGTGTAGCTAAGCGCAGACGGCGTCTTATACAATTTTGCCGACGCCGCCGCGAAACTGCCCTCTTTTTCTAACGCATCGAGAATGATAAGAACGTCCAGCAGTGGTTTCATACTCGCCCCCTGGCGGTATACAGCGACACTCTGCTGGCCTGTCACTCCATCGGCATCACCAGCGGATCGGGATACTGGTACTCAAATCCAAGCTCATTACAAATACGGCTGCCATCAATGACTTTACCTTTACCGTTATCCGCACCGCCGCGAAATTCTGGAGGTTCCATCCCCAACTGGCGGGCCATCTGTGGATAGAACACGTTACGCGCCGGATGCAAAGGCGCACATATATTATAGATGTGTCCCCCTTTAGGCGCTTGCAGCAGCAACGTGATGGCAGAAACGACATCATCCAGATGCACCAGATTGACGCCATGGTTTCCATCCGGCGCCGTCTTACCCGCGAAAAAGCGGCCGGGATGTCTTCCCGGGCCAACCAGCCCGGCCAGGCGCAGAATATCTACCGAGGTGCCTGGCAAGTTGTGCAGCCAGTCTTCAAGTTCTTTCAGCACACGCCCGCTGGCGGTGACCGGGTTACGCGGTGTTCCCTCTTTTACGATGCCCTGGACATCGCCATAGACCGATGTCGAGCTGGTAAAAATAATCCGCGGGATCCGGTACGCCAGCGCACTATCAACCAACTCCTGCATGGCCTGCAGGTAAAATGCCTCCCCCGGCCCGCTACGGCGAGCAGGTAGCGTAATAACCAGTGCATCAGCGTCCATCAGTGCGTCGAGATCGTCGGTCTCACAGACCAGTTCAGGCTCCAGGCGCAGCGAGTAACTCTCGATACCGCTCATGCGGGCCGCTTCCACCCCATCTAATGTGGTTTTGCTGCCGGTCACCTGCCAGCCTCTCGCCGCCAGCGACATGGCTAACGGCATGCCTAACCAACCTAACCCGACAATTGCGACCTTTTTCATGCCTTCTCTCCTGACTTTTGGCCTATAACGCAAGGCTACGCCAGCCCACGGTGGCTGACAATTCATAGTATCAATATGAAATGAATTAATGATCAAAAAAAGCCCTTGCTTTCCGTAGCTAAAGTGGTTTACGTTAAAAGACATCAAATGAATAAACATTCATCGAGAAAATTTATGACACGCGCTCAATTTAAACACCATCATCACCATCATCCTGACTAGTCTTTCAGGCGATGTGTGCTGGGAGACATTTAAATCTTCCAGCGGTGCATGAGCGTATGAGAAAGCCCCCGGAAGATTTCTTCCGGGGGCTTTTTTTTGTGCGTGACCCAAACTGATTCAGACAGGATAACGAGGAACAAATAATGTTAGACAACACCCGTTTACGCATAGCTATGCAGAAATCAGGCCGTTTAAGCGACGATTCACGCGAATTACTGGCCCGTTGCGGCATTAAAATTAATCTTCACACCCAACGCTTAATTGCGATGGCAGAGAATATGCCGATTGATATTCTGCGCGTGCGTGATGACGATATCCCGGGTCTGGTGATGGACGGCGTCGTTGATCTTGGCATCATTGGGGAAAACGTTCTGGAAGAAGAGCTGCTCAACCGTCGGGCACAGGGTGAAGATCCTCGCTATTTTACCCTGCGTCGTCTGGACTTCGGTGGCTGCCGTCTTTCGCTGGCAACACCGGTTGATGAAGCCTGGGATGGCCCGGCCGCGCTGAACGGGAAGCGTATCGCCACCTCTTACCCGCACCTGCTCAAGCGTTATCTCGATCAAAAAGGGGTGTCATTTAAATCCTGTCTGTTAAACGGTTCTGTCGAAGTCGCACCCCGCGCGGGCCTGGCCGATGCGATCTGCGATCTGGTCTCAACCGGTGCGACGCTTGAAGCCAATGGTCTGCGTGAAGTGGAAGTGATTTATCGCTCTAAAGCGTGTCTGATTCAGCGCGACGGCGAAATGGCCGCAGCCAAGCAGCAGTTGATCGACAAACTACTGACCCGCATCCAGGGGGTTATTCAGGCTCGTGAATCCAAATACATCATGATGCACGCCCCGAGCGAGCGTCTGGACGAAGTCATCGCCCTGCTGCCTGGCGCTGAGCGCCCTACCATTCTGCCACTGGCGGGTGATCAGCAGCGCGTGGCGATGCACATGGTCAGCAGCGAAACCCTGTTCTGGGAAACAATGGAAAAACTGAAAGCGCTCGGCGCCAGCTCAATTCTGGTGCTGCCGATTGAGAAGATGATGGAGTAACGACCATGAGCTTCAATACCCTGATTGACTGGAATAGCTGTAGCCCGGAGCAGCAGCGCGAACTGCTGATGCGCCCGGCGATCTCCGCCTCTGAGAGCATCAGCCGCACGGTGGCCGAGATCCTTGAGAACGTCAAAAATAATGGCGACCGGGCGCTACGTGAATACAGCGCGAAGTTTGATAAAACCGAGGTCGGCGCACTGCGCGTCACCGAGGAAGAAATTCAGCAGGCCAGCAGTCGCCTGAGCGACGAACTGAAACAAGCCATGCAGGCGGCGGTGCGTAATATTGCTACTTTCCACACCGCGCAAATCCTGCCACCGGTGGACATCGAAACCCAGCCGGGTGTCCGCTGCCAGCAGGTTACCCGCCCTATCGCTTCCGTGGGCCTGTATATTCCAGGGGGATCGGCGCCGCTGTTCTCTACCGTATTAATGCTGGCGACCCCGGCGCGTATTGCGGGCTGCAAAAAAGTGGTGCTGTGCTCGCCGCCGCCAATTGCCGATGAAATCCTCTACGCTGCGCAGCTATGTGGCGTGAAAGAGGTGTTTAACGTGGGTGGCGCGCAGGCTATTGCCGCGCTGGCGCTGGGTACGGAGTCTATTCCAAAAGTCGATAAAATATTCGGGCCGGGCAATGCGTATGTGACCGAAGCCAAACGCCAGGTCAGCCAGCGTCTTGACGGCGCCGCCATCGACATGCCCGCGGGCCCGTCCGAAGTATTGGTTATCGCCGACAGCGGCGCAACGCCGGATTTTGTCGCCTCCGACCTGCTCTCTCAGGCCGAGCACGGCCCGGACTCGCAGGTGATCCTGCTGACGCCGGACGCTAAGCTTGCAGAGGGCGTTGCCGAAGCCGTTGAACGCCAGCTCGCCGAGCTGTCCCGCGCCGACACTGCGCGTCAGGCGCTCTCCGCCAGCCGCTTAATCGTGGCGAAAGATCTGGCGCAGTGCGTTGAAATCTCCAACGCCTACGGTCCGGAGCACCTGATCATTCAGACCCGCAACGCACGTGACCTGGTTGATGACATTACCAGCGCCGGTTCGGTGTTCCTTGGCGACTGGTCGCCGGAATCCGCAGGCGACTACGCTTCCGGCACCAACCACGTGCTGCCAACCTACGGTTATACCGCAACCTGTTCCAGCCTGGGGCTGGCTGATTTCCAGAAACGGATGACCGTACAGGAATTAACACCACAAGGTTTCTCTGCGCTGGCCGCCACCATTGAAACCCTGGCCGCGGCTGAGCTGCTGACCGCCCACAAAAATGCCGTCACCCTGCGCGTTAACGCCCTGAAGGAGCAAGCATGAGCACTGACAACGTTCTCAGCGTCACTGATTTAGCCCGTAAGAATGTCCGCGAGTTAACGCCTTATCAGTCTGCCCGCCGTCTTGGTGGTAACGGCGACGTCTGGCTCAACGCGAATGAATACCCCACCGCCGTTGAGTTCCAGCTCAGTCAGCAAACGCTGAACCGCTACCCGGAGTGCCAGCCGAAAGCCGTGATTGAGAATTACGCGCAGTATGCAGGCGTCAAACCGGAGCAGGTGCTGGTCAGCCGCGGCGCAGATGAAGGGATCGAACTGCTGGTGCGCGCTTTTTGCGAGCCGGGTAAAGATGCGATTCTGTACTGCCCGCCGACTTACGGCATGTACAGCGTCAGCGCTGAAACAATTGGCGTCGAATGCCGTACCGTCCCGACACTTGACGACTGGCAACTGGATTTACAAGGTATCGCGGACAAGCTTGATGGTGTGAAGGTGGTCTACGTATGCAGCCCTAATAACCCAACGGGCCAGTTGATTAAGCCACAGGATCTGCGTTCGCTGCTCGACATGACGCAGGGTAAAGCTATCGTGGTTGCCGATGAAGCGTATATCGAGTTTTGCCCGCAGGCCACGCTGGCAGGCTGGCTGTCTGAATATCCGCACCTGGTGATTTTACGCACGCTGTCCAAAGCGTTTGCTCTAGCCGGTTTACGCTGCGGGTTTACGCTGGCCAATGAAGAGGTTATCAATCTGCTGTTAAAAGTGATCGCCCCTTACCCGCTCTCTACGCCGGTGGCGGATATCGCCGCCCAGGCGCTGACGCCGCAAGGGGTTGCCGCCATGCGTCAACGCGTAGAGCAGATCCTGCAAGAGCGTCAGTATCTGGTGGAGAACCTGAAAACAATTCGCTGTGTAGAACAGGTCTTCACTTCTGAAACCAACTATGTTCTGGCGCGCTTCACCGCCTCCAGCAGCGTATTTAAATCTTTGTGGGATCAGGGCATTATCTTACGAGACCAGAACAAACAACCCTCGTTAAGCGGCTGCCTGCGAATTACTGTCGGAACCCGTGAAGAGAGCCAGCGCGTCATTGACGCCTTACGTGCGGAGCAAGTATGAGCCAGAAGTATCTTTTTATCGATCGCGATGGAACCCTGATTTCTGAACCGCCAAGTGACTTTCAGGTTGATCGCTTTGACAAACTGGCTTTTGAGCCGGAAGTCGTTCCTGTTTTGCTGAAACTGCAAAAAGCAGGCTATAAGCTGGTGATGATTACCAACCAGGATGGATTGGGAACGCAGAGTTTCCCGCAGGCCGATTTTGACGGTCCGCATAACCTGATGATGCAAATTTTCACCTCTCAGGGCGTAACGTTTGATGAGGTACTGATTTGCCCGCACCTGCCGGCGGATGAGTGCACTTGCCGGAAGCCAAAAGTGAAGCTGGTTGAGCAGTACCTGGTTGAACAGGCTATGGACACCGAGAACAGCTACGTCATTGGCGATCGTGCCACAGATATTCAGCTGGCTGAAAACATGGGAATTCGCGGATTGCGTTATCACCGTGACACCCTGAACTGGGCGATGATCGGCGAACAGTTGACCAAGCGTGACCGCTACGCGCACGTTGAGCGCAATACCAAAGAAACGCAGATTGACGTCAAAGTCTGGTTGGACCGCGAAGGTCAAAGCAAAATCAATACCGGCGTTGGCTTCTTTGACCACATGCTGGATCAAATCGCCACTCACGGTGGTTTTCGCATGGAGATAGCCGTTAAGGGCGATCTATATATTGACGATCACCACACCGTAGAAGATACCGGTCTGGCGCTGGGTGAGGCCTTAAAGCTGGCATTAGGCGATAAACGTGGCATCAACCGTTTTGGTTTTGTCCTGCCGATGGACGAGTGTCTGGCACGTTGCGCGCTGGATATCTCCGGGCGTCCGCACCTGGAATACCGCGCTGAGTTTACCTACCAGCGCGTGGGCGATCTGAGCACGGAGATGATTGAACACTTCTTCCGCTCACTCTCTTACACCATGGGTGTCACCCTGCACCTGAAAACCAAAGGGAAAAATGACCACCACCGCGTGGAAAGCCTGTTTAAAGCCTTTGGCCGCACGCTGCGTCAGGCAATTCGCGTAGAAGGCGACACGCTGCCCTCCTCAAAAGGAGTGTTGTAATGAACGTAGTGATCCTGGATACCGGCTGCGCCAATCTGAACTCGGTGAAATCCGCCGTCGCGCGCCATGGATACGACCCGGTTGTCAGCCGCGATGCGGATGTGGTGCTCCGTGCCGATAAGCTGTTTCTACCCGGCGTTGGTACCGCGCAGGCGGCTATGGACCAGTTGCACGAGCGTGAACTTATTGAGCTGATTAAGGCCTGTACGCAGCCGGTGCTGGGGATCTGCTTAGGCATGCAACTGCTTGGGCGGCGCAGTGAAGAGAGTAACGGTGTCTCCCTGCTGGGCATTATTGATCAGGACGTCCCTAAAATGACCGATTTCGGTCTGCCGCTGCCGCATATGGGCTGGAATCGCGTTTATCCGCAGGCGGGGAATCGTCTGTTCCAGGGTATTGACGATGGGGCGTATTTCTACTTTGTCCACAGCTATGCGATGCCAGTGAACCCATGGACCATCGCCCAATGTCATTACGGCGAACCGTTTACCGCGGCAGTGCAAAAGGACAATTTCTTTGGCGTGCAGTTCCACCCGGAACGTTCGGGTGCGGCTGGGGCGCAGTTGCTGAAAAACTTTCTGGAGATGTAATGATTATTCCGGCATTAGATTTAATCGACGGCACGGTGGTGCGTCTTCATCAGGGCGATTACGCACAGCAACGTGATTACGGCAACGATCCTCTGCCCCGCTTGCAGGATTATGCGGCACAAGGCGCGCAGGTCCTGCACCTGGTCGATCTGACCGGGGCTAAAGATCCGCAGAAACGACAAATACCGCTGATTAAAACGCTGGTCGCGGGCGTCAATGTTCCGGTGCAGGTGGGCGGCGGTGTGCGTACTGAATCGGACGTTGCGGCACTGCTTGACGCTGGCGTGGCCCGTGTGGTGGTCGGTTCGACGGCGGTTAAATCTCCTGAGGAAGTTAAGAGCTGGTTTACCCGTTTTGGTGCCGACGCGCTGGTGCTGGCGCTGGACGTGCGTATTGATGAGCAAGGTAATAAACAGGTTGCGGTCAGCGGCTGGCAGGAAGATTCGGGGGTTTCGCTGGAAGAACTGGTGGAAACCTATTTACCTGTGGGTCTGAAGCATGTGCTGTGCACTGATATCTCCCGCGACGGTACGCTGGCGGGTTCAAACGTCGCGCTTTATGAAGAAGTGTGCGCCAAATATCCGCAGGTGGCGTTTCAGTCATCTGGCGGCATTGGCGGAATCGAGGATGTAGCGGCCCTGCGTGGGACTGGGGTTGGCGGCGTGATCGTCGGACGCGCCCTGCTGGAAGGTAAGTTCACCGTTGAGGAGGCCATCCAATGCTGGCAAAACGCATAATTCCTTGTCTGGACGTTCGCGATGGACAGGTGGTAAAAGGCGTCCAGTTTCGCAATCACGAAATTATTGGCGACATCGTTCCGCTGGCAAAACGCTATGCCGATGAAGGCGCAGATGAACTGGTGTTCTACGATATCACCGCCTCCAGCGATGGCCGCGTAGTCGATAAAAGCTGGGTATCGCGCGTGGCGGAAGTGATCGATATTCCGTTCTGCGTTGCCGGTGGGATTAAGTCCATCGATGATGCGGCGCGTATTCTCTCCTTTGGGGCGGATAAAATCTCGATCAACTCCCCGGCGCTGGCTGACCCGGAGCTTATCACGCGTCTGGCGGACCGCTTTGGCGTACAGTGCATCGTGGTGGGTATCGATACCTGGTATGACGCCGAAACCGGTAAATATCACGTTAACCAGTACACCGGGGACGAGAGTCGTACCCGCATCACGCAGTGGGAAACACTAGATTGGGTGCAGGAAGTGCAAAAACGTGGCGCAGGCGAAATCGTGCTGAACATGATGAATCAGGACGGCGTGCGTAATGGCTACGATCTGGAACAGCTGAGAAAAGTGCGCGACGTTTGCCACGTACCGCTGATTGCCTCCGGTGGCGCGGGCACCATGGAACACTTCCTCGAAGCCTTCCGGGATGCTGACGTTGACGGCGCGCTTGCCGCTTCCGTCTTCCATAAGCAAATTATCAATATTGGTGAATTAAAAGCGTACCTGGCAACACAGGGCGTGGAGATCAGGATATGTTAACGAAGCAACAATGCCGCGAGCTGGACTGGGAAAAAACCGACGGACTGATACCGGTTGTGGTGCAGCATGCGGTCTCCGGCGAAGTGCTGATGCTGGGTTATATGAACCCGGAGGCGCTGGATAAAACGCTTGAAAGCGGTAAAGTGACCTTTTTCTCACGGACCAAACAACGCCTGTGGACCAAGGGTGAAACCTCGGGCAACTTTCTTAATGTGGTCAGTATTACGCCAGATTGTGATAATGACACCCTGTTAGCGCTGGTTAACCCAATTGGGCCAACCTGCCACAAAGGCACCTCAAGCTGCTTTGCTGACACCAGCCATCAGTGGCTGTTCCTGTATCAGTTAGAACAACTACTGGCTGAGCGTAAAACCGCCGATCCGGCAAGCTCTTACACCGCGAAGCTGTATGCCAGCGGCACCAAACGCATTGCGCAGAAAGTGGGGGAAGAAGGTGTGGAAACCGCGCTGGCCGCCACCGTGCACGATCGTTTCGAGCTGACGAATGAAGCCTCTGACCTGATGTACCACCTGTTGGTGCTGCTACAGGATCAGGATCTTGACCTGACCACCGTGATTGAGAACTTACGTAAGCGTCATCAGTAATCTGCAGACGTAAAAAAACCGGGCGCTGTATATATACAGCCCGGTTTTTTTGTACTCACAGTAAAACAGCCTTCGGCTTACTACGCTCTGGCTTTGTAACCGCGCAACGCATTTCGCCCCAGCACGATACCTGCACCAATCATCCCACCGAGTAAGACTGCCAGTACGAGGGTAATTGCTTTTTTCGGACTGTCACGACGAATCGGTAACGTTGGTTTCATCACGTAGCGGTAGGAGTGCAACTCGGCTCCTTCAAGCTTAAGATTTTTAATATCCAGCAGTTTTTGTTTGGTCTGAAAATAGTTATCAGACAAAATCAAAGGACGCGTAGCCTCGTGTTCAACCATAGATTTCAGGGCATCGCTACCCAACAGGAACATACTGTCCTGCGTAACATCCTGAGTTTGCTGGATTTGGGGCTTAATCACACCGGCCTGTTCTGCATAACGCAGCGCCTCCTGGATTTGCTTGATGCGCAAATCTTTTTGTTCCTGAGCAACCACTTCCTGGGTCTTCAGAGAGTCTTCAAGAGTACTGGTTTGCAGCTTGATGTTATCAGTCAGGTCAAGCTCCAGCTCTTTGGCAACTTTTTCATCAGTTTGTTGAATGTATTCAGCCAACTGACGCTGAGCTTCTTCTGGTGATCCGCCAACATAAGAGACAGATAACGGCAACTGTTGGCCTTTAACAGACTGCTCAATTGACAATTTCTCTGGTTTTTCTTGATTATCAAGCGCTTCAGCCAATGCAGAGAAAGAAGTACTGAAACGACCAATAACGTTTGTCTGCAGTTCAGTCACCTTAGGTGCGCTGGCACCATACATCACGTTAAGCGCGTTGTTATAGGTGGCAATCTGTCCGACATCAGGTTGAGTAATAATTGCAGTAGAGGTCCATTTCTCTTTAGCAATCGCCAGATAGCCCACCGCCAGTACAATGGCAACGACAATCGCAACAACAATAGTGACTTTCCCGCGCCATAATTGCACCAGCAAATCAATCAGATCAATCTGTTCCGGATCGTTACCACGCCCGGACATGTTGTTATCACTTACAGACATAGTTACCTTAATTAATGAAGAACTTAAACTCGAATTAGTTTAGCTATAAATTGAAGCAATTCCATAGGATTAATGATAAAAAAACAAATTAATTGAGAGATTTTGATTGGCATTTTAGTCACTGGAGATAAAGGGAAGGAATTTAAAAGAAGTGTCAATACAGAAAGGTCATTCTTTGTAGGAAAAGCGTCAATCAGCGGGTTAAATGTCAGTAAGCGTAAATGCCGAACGATCTCGCCAATATATTCGCCACATGAATATTTATTAACTTACCACTAAAAATGGCATGAGTAAAAAGGATAACCATTAGCTTTTTTGCCATCTGACGGTATTATTCCAGTTTTCGTTGCACCAGATAGTGCCTGGCTGCTTTTTAGCCGAAAAGAGGAACGAACATGAAATACCTGGTTACGGGGGCCGCTGGTTTCATCGGCTTCCATGTTAGCAAACGCCTCCTTGAGGCTGGCCACCAAGTCGTCGGTATCGATAATCTCAACGATTACTACGACGTGAGTCTTAAGCAGGCCCGTCTGGAGCTGCTGGTACACCCCGGCTTCCATTTTCATAAGATTGATTTAGCCGACCGCGAAGGTATGTCAACTCTTTTCGCATCCGGGCATTTTGATCGTGTGATTCATCTCGCTGCACAGGCTGGTGTACGTTATTCACTTGAAAATCCGCACGCTTACGCAGACTCCAATCTCACAGGTTTTCTGAACATACTGGAAGGTTGTCGGCATAATAAAATTCAGCATTTACTCTATGCCTCTTCCAGCTCGGTATACGGTCTGAATCGAAAAATGCCCTTTTCAACGGACGATTCCGTCGATCACCCCGTATCCCTGTATGCGGCAACCAAAAAAGCCAATGAGCTGATGGCCCATACCTATTCCCATCTGTACGGATTACCCGCCACAGGCCTGCGTTTCTTTACCGTGTACGGTCCTTGGGGCCGCCCGGATATGGCGTTGTTCAAGTTCACCAAAGCGATGCTGGAAGGGAAAAGTATTGACGTCTATAACTACGGCAAAATGAAGCGTGACTTTACCTATATTGGTGATATCGCAGAAGCAATCATTCGCCTGCAGGATGTTATTCCTGAGCCCAACGGGAAGTGGACTGTCGAAAGCGGTTCCCCGGCAACCAGCTCCGCGCCGTATCGCGTCTACAATATCGGCAATAGTTCACCGGTTGAGCTAATGGACTATATCCAGGCTTTGGAAGATGCTCTGGGTATGGAAGCGAAGAAAAACATGCTACCACTTCAGCCAGGTGACGTGCTGGAAACCAGCGCGAATACTAAAGCACTGTATGATGTTATTGGATTTAAACCTGAAACAACGGTTAAAGATGGGGTGAAGAACTTTGTTGACTGGTATCGTAACTTCTACAACGTTTAATTACTGATCTGTTTAAAGTAAAAAGGCCTTTAATAAGGCCTTTTTTATGGAGATGATAATTAATCACTGCCGAACAAATCGCGGGTATACACTTTTTCTGCAACATCAGCCAATTCTGATGTCATACGATTAGAAATAATAACATCTGCTTCATTTTTGAACGCGTTAAGATCGCGGACTACCCGAGAATGGAAAAATTCATCCTCTTCCATGACGGGTTCATAAATAATAACGGGTACCCCCTTGGCCTTAATACGCTTCATGATCCCCTGAATAGAGGAGGCGCGGAAGTTATCCGAGCCAGACTTCATGATCAGACGGTATACACCCACCACCTTCGGCTTGCGCGCGAGGATAGAGTCAGCAATAAAGTCTTTACGCGTACGATTAGCATCAACGATTGCACCGATGATGTTATTCGGCACCGATTCGTAGTTGGCTAGCAGTTGCTTGGTATCTTTCGGTAAGCAGTAGCCACCGTAGCCAAAGGATGGATTGTTGTAATGATTACCAATACGCGGATCCAGACAAACGCCTTCAATAATTTGTCGGGCATTTAGACCTAAGCTTTCAGCGTAGCTGTCTAATTCATTAAAATATGCTACACGCATAGCAAGATAAGTATTAGCAAAAAGCTTAATTGCTTCAGCTTCAGTGGAATCAGTAAATAGCGTTGGAATATTTTGTTTTACTGCACCTTCCTGTAATAACTCTGCGAATCGTGTGGCGCGTGCCGAAGACTCCCCAATAACAATACGTGAGGGATGAAGATTGTCATAAAGAGCTTTTCCTTCTCGCAAGAATTCAGGCGAGAAAATGATATTATTCGTACCTAAACGTTCTTTGACCGACTGAGTAAAACCAACCGGGATGGTTGATTTAATAATCATCACTGCCTGTGGATTCACTTCCAATACATCGCGGATGACTGATTCCACGCTAGAGGTATTAAAATAGTTGGTTTTAGGATCGTAATCGGTCGGTGTAGCTATAATGACATAATCGGCATTTTTGTAAGCATCTTGCTTGTCAGTTGTTGCACGAAAATTAAGATTTTTCGTTGATAGATACTCTTCTATCTCTTTATCAACAATGGGGGATTGCTTCCTGTTAAGCATATCCACTTTAGCCTGCACAATGTCCAGCGCGACTACTTCGTGATTTTGGGCAATCAAAATACCGTTTGAAAGACCGACATAACCTGTTCCTGAAATAGTTATTTTCATTTGCTCTGACTTCTTCTGGTTAATCATTTTGAGGAGATACATTCCCCAACAACAGAAACGATGATTAGGTTTTGTAACTCTGATGTCGATGACCTGTCAAGGCGATGCAGTTAACAGGAATGCTAACATTATATCGCTATTCTTCTTAGTCCTGTGCATCTTCCCCTTGTAACATAGCGTTTACTACAATAAAAAAGCCCGGAGGAGCGCTCCGGGCCTGGATTCACAGTTTGACTAAATCAGATTAATCCAGCCATTCGGTATGGAACACGCCTTCTTTATCAGTACGTTTATAGGTGTGCGCACCGAAGTAGTCACGCTGAGCCTGAATCAGGTTCGCCGGCAGTACCGCAGAACGGTAGCTGTCGTAGTAGGCTACAGCAGCGGAGAATGTCGGTACCGGAATACCGTTCTGCACCGCGTAGGCCACGACATCACGCAACGCCTGCTGGTACTCGTCGGCGATGTTTTTGAAATACGGTGCCAGCAGCAGGTTGGCGATGCCTTTGTTTTCAGCGTACGCGTCAGTGATTTTCTGCAGGAACTGGGCACGGATAATGCAGCCCGCGCGGAAAATCTTCGCGATTTCACCGTAGTTCAGATCCCAGTTGTACTCATCAGACGCAGCACGCAGTTGAGAGAAGCCCTGCGCGTAGGAGACAATTTTGCCCAGATACAGCGCACGACGGACTTTTTCAACGAACTCCGCTTTATCGCCAGCCAGTTTAGCCTGCGGGCCGGACAGCACTTTAGATGCTGCAACGCGCTGGTCTTTCAGAGAAGAGATGTAGCGCGCGAATACGGACTCGGTGATCAGTGACAGCGGTTCGCCCAGATCCAGAGAGCTCTGGCTGGTCCATTTACCGGTGCCTTTGTTCGCTGCTTCATCCAAAATCACGTCAACCAGGTATTTACCGTCTTCGTCTTTTTTGGTGAAGATGTCTTTGGTGATGTCGATCAGGTAGCTGCTTAGCTCGCCTTCGTTCCACTCGGTGAAAGTGGTGGCCAGCTCTTCATTGGACAGGTTCAGACCGCCTTTCAGCAGAGAATAGGCTTCAGCAATCAGCTGCATGTCGCCGTATTCGATACCGTTGTGGACCATCTTCACGTAATGGCCCGCACCGTCAGCGCCGATATAGGTCACGCACGGTTCACCGTCTTCCGCCACAGCAGCGATTTTGGTCAGGATCGGAGCAACCAGTTCATAGGCTTCCTTCTGGCCACCAGGCATGATAGACGGGCCTTTCAGCGCCCCCTCTTCACCGCCGGAAACACCGGTACCGATGAAGTTAAAGCCTTCTGCAGACAGTTCGCGATTACGACGAATGGTGTCCTGGAAGAAGGTGTTGCCGCCATCAATGATGATGTCGCCTTTATCAAGGTACGGCTTCAGGGAATCGATGGCAGCATCAGTGCCAGCACCTGCTTTCACCATTAACAGGATGCGACGTGGGGTTTCAAGAGACTCGACGAACTCCTTCACCGTGTAGTGCGGAACCAGCTTCTTACCTGGATTCTCGGCTACAACTTCTTCGGTTTTTTCACGGGAACGGTTGAAGATGGAGACGGTATAACCACGGCTTTCGATGTTGAGCGCCAGGTTGCGCCCCATCACTGCCATACCGACGACGCCGATCTGTTGCTTGGACATTATATACTCCTGTCAGGTGTTTAATATAAGTATATAGGTATAATATCTTAAAATATGGCGCACATAAAGCGTGCTTGATTGCCAAAAACTAAAAATATATTATTAATGATGCTTTCGTAATGCTCTAATGACATAGAATGTAAAATAATATAAGACTTGACACCAATTAAGTTTAAGATAGTTTCGATAAAATTTTAGCTGAAGAAAAAGCATTTTAAATTTATTTGATGAAAGACTCTCATTTCCCTCTCGATAATAAGCTAATATTTCATTTAAGCAAAAAGCTTTTTGTTCAACCTCTAATATTTTCAGCCAAAGAGCCATATCCTGCCTCTTTCTTAAATTAGGCATATACATTTTCCCAAGCTTTTCAACATCATATATTGCAGTAAGGCATCCTATAACGTTAGATTTTAATAATTCATTATAACAAATTTCATTTGGTGGTATAATTTTTTTAGTCTCTTCACCTTGATTATTAATTTTGACATAAGCTGTATAGGTAAAACTGTAACCATTGATATTCATGAAAGAGATTTGTCTTTCAAGTTTTGAGGGATGCCATAAATCATCACTATCTAAAAATGCAATGAATCGTCCGCTAGCATATTCAATTGCTTTGTTTCTAGAAATCCCAGCACCGCTATTTACTTTATTTTGGAAAACTTTTATTTTTGGATTCTTTTCTGCCAGCGCCTGTAATAAAGGGAAAGTTCCATCTGTTGAACAATCATCAACAACAATTAACTCCCAGTTTTTATAAGTTTGACCAATAACAGAGTTAATTGAATTTAGTATATATTTCTCTGAATTGAAAGACGGCATTACAATAGATACTAGACTATTCATTTTTTCGAAAAAACCTCATTGACGAATTGGGTTAAGCTATATTTCTTTGAAATATCGAATGATTTTTTTGAAAGGGCCATATACTGCAACGGTTTGTCATAAAAAGAATTAAGCATTCTATGTAGTTCCGCAGAAAAATCTTCCTCTATGATATATGACAAAAGCTCTGGACTTTCTTTTAATAAATAGCGAACATAACCAACGTCAGTAGAAATACAAACTAACCCTTCAGACATACCTTCAATAACTACTCGAGGTCCTGTTTCTGACAGAGAAGGATTAATTAATATATCATTATCTCGATATAACATATTTAAAGGTTCGCCATTCTCAACAGAACCAATAAGAGATATGCAATTCTTGCAAACTGAGGAAAAAACTCTATCATGCAATTTATGATATAAAGGGCCATCGCCGACAATAGTTAAATGAAATTGTCTAGAGGGATTGTAAACCTTATAATCGATTAAAGAATCTATCAACTCTTCCAGCCCCTTAGCAGGCTGTAATCTTGAAACACAAATCAACTTCAGTGCTTCATTGATATGTGATGCTTTGTATTCTTTATTGTTTATTTCATCTAGACTGATTGTACTTTCAATTAATACTTTAATTTTCCCCTTCAAAAAAAAAGGAATATTTTTCAATACTGACGGTCCATTACAACTGGCCGAGTTAAAAAAAGCCGATATACATATAAGATAATACTCAGGGAAAAAAAACATTAAACGTATTATTTTTTTTATGGTGCTATTATTACTTTTCCGTATTACGTCTAAGGGGTTTGAAGTAAAATGATAGTTGACCAATTTATTTTTTGCATATATCAAGAAAAGCCATGAGAATGGTTCCGGTGTTCTGACATAAATCTGTTCAGATAGGTGCGAAAGTTTTTTTATACCATCTTTTATAAGAAAAAAATGCCGATAAGATTGATGATATTTAGAAAATCTTGGCAATGTAATTAGATTAACGTTTTTATTTTCAAAATAAACGTATTCATTTGTTACGTTATCATCAATAGTATTAGTTAATAAAGTTACACTGCCATAGGCATTGACAAATTCATGAAGATATTTAGCATGAATTCTATTTATAAAAAAACCATTTCTAAATAATTTAATTTTCCAATTTGAATAAATGCCGACGCTCATTGTTTTCTCACCACTGTACAAGGAGGTACTACTTTACCTGCAGGTATCACTGCACCTGCCGTAACCACGCTATTTGCCGCGATCCAAGAACCTTTTCCTAAAATGATTCTTTCCTGATGTCCCCTTGAGTATCGATAGCTACCATTAAGTTTTCCATGGTTAGCATCTACAACAACCACATTCATAGCAATCAAAACTTCATTTTGTATAATAATTTTTTCACGGGACATAATATAAGCGTTTGGCCCAATATATATATCACAGCCACAAATAATTTTTTCAACCCCGCGTAGCACAGCAGTTGAAGATACTTGAAGATTTTTACCGCACCCTCCCATACCCAAAGAATACAGAAACCCCCTAAATCGCATAATAGAAGGCATATCAGGTAGCCACACTAGCAACAACCTAATAAAGTAGGAATATATTAACAATATTTTATGCTTCATGTTTAACCTTCATTTTGTTAATTATTGAATAATTCAACATAAGAATGATAAATATTGATTGAAAGCTATCAAACAAAATAGCCCCCTTGAACATCATCAAGATAGCGTAAAACCCTACGGCTATTAATATAAAATTATCATTATTAATTTTCAATGTAAAAACATTCCTGACACCTATCACTGATATTAAGACAAACAGCCAAGAAATCATCCCTACGTAGCCTACAGCAAATAATAATCGATACCAGCCAACATCAGTGTTCATATAATAATCATTATTGTCACCATACCATTTAGAATCCCCAATAAAACTAAAATCGGACCAAGAGTATATATACATGTTTATATTTGTCTGGATCGAACCTGTTTTTGTTCCAGACTTGAAAACTTCAGTAATCCAATTTATAAAAAAATCTTTAAAATCAGCGGGGATAAAAATAATGATAGCGGACAAACAAATTGCAATGGCAATAATCATGTTTATCATTGTTTTAGAGAATGATAATATATTTGTTATTTTTAATAAAATAATAGCCACGATAAATATGCCCACAATTGAGGATCGAGCTGAAATCAATGCGGATAAAGCAATAAGTAAGATAATTATATAATCCTTTAATGTCATCTGAAACTTACGTTCTCTGTAATAGATATAGAGTAAATAGCTTAAAAAACATAGCACCTGAACAAAGCCTGTCGAATAAGCAGAAAACCCTGTAATACCAATCATACGCAAGGACATTAGTCCATTAAGAGCTTCACCACCACCAATTAAATCAAAGGATTTTTCACTTATTAAATTTAAATACCAATTCTGAAATGGTTTATACAGTAGCATAGATATTATAAATAAACTATTCAAAAAACCAGCATAACCGATGGATTTAAGTACATTTAGCCTATTGCAACTAAATGTAATAATATAAATATATTTAGAGACTATAGTTATTAGTGCATACATACAAATAGTTCTGATAATATAAATATCACTCTCTCCAAAATTATTGATATAACTAATAACTGAAACCACAAAGAATAAAAATAGAGAAAGTAATATAGATATTTTCGGAAGATAGATAAGTTTTGTTTTTAATGTGTTTACAACAAATAGCATGAACCAAAACAATAAAACCAAATAAGATGATGGGATTTGATAAGGTAAAAAGAAATAATTAACGTTAAATATAAAATACAGTATTAAAATAGTATTGAAAAACAAACCAAATCTGGTTTGTTTTTTAATATTGTGCGAAGTTGTCATATTCACTATTCCTTAAAACTAAATTTTGAAAGTTCTGTTTAGTTCACTAAACAAACATTCAACTACTAGTTTTTTAGGATATTTTTTTATCTCTCGAAGATATCTTAGCTTACCAAACCGGACAGAATATTTTACTAATGCGGCGCATAGCCATTTATTATTCTTACTCTGCAGGTTAGTTAATCTCTTTTCGAGAATATGCTCAATATGCGTTCTATTTTTTAAACAATATTGATGATATAGGGATATGCTGTCAGAAAAAATATTTCTCCTTTTTGTTCGAGATAGAGAGTTATTGAGCACTCTGTAGCTAAAAACAATCTCATTTAAGTTTCCAAATTTAGCACCTAATTCATGCATCTTCATCCATAGAGCTAAATCCTCGGCAAAATGGTAACCATCTTTACCATATTGGATGTGATGATCTTCAAGAAACTTTCTCCTAATCATGACTGATGGATGAGCGAAAGGTACCGAAGTGCACAGACAGATATCAATCATATCCGTTAGTATTGGTACCAATCTTAACCCAAGAAGCTCACCATTCTCATCGATCTCATAATAATGCGAGCCAATAACATCCAGTTTATTTTCATCAATATATTGAAACTGCAGTTGTAATCTATTCCGATGAGAAATATCATCGGAATCCATTCTTGCTATGTATTGTCCCTTGGCTCTGCATATTGCATTATTCAAACTCGCCACAATTCCCATATTTTGTTGTTCAATAATTGAAATTCTAGAATCTTGTCTGCTATATTTTTCTAATATATCTTTAGTGCTATCGGTAGACCCATCATTAACAATGATAAATTCAAAATCTGAAAATGTTTGATTCAGTACTGATTCTATTGATTCAGATAGATATTTCTCTGCATTATAAACCGGCATTATTACAGAGATCATAGTCATTTCATATTCTCTTCATTTTTACGATTCACAATTGAAACTGTTCTTAGCATCTTCAAGAAAGCATCAGCAACTTTTGCATTTGAGAACTTTGTGTTATAAATCAGTTGTGATCTATTTTTCATTACATCAATCGATGACTGATCTGCTGATAAAATTCTAGTAAGTCCATCCGCCAAACTGTAAACATCCTGCACTTCAGTAAAATAACCATTCCCATCAATCAAGTCTACTAAGCCCCCGGTCTTCGTAAATAGGCAAACGTTGCCGGTGGCTAAGCCTTCTAGGGCAAACATAGATAACCCTTCAAAGCGACTAGGAAGAATGACTAAATCAACTGATTGTAGTGTCTCGATCAAAGCCTTATGGTTGATACTATCTATAAATGTTATACACTCAATATTATCAGCTAGTTTTATTAACCTTTCTTTATATTCACCATTCCCAATTACACATAAATCAAGATTATCTCTTAGTTTTGGATCAATTAAATTTAAAGCAATAAATAAATCCTCAAATCCCTTTTGAATATAGCCCTCACGTTCCATCCTTCCTAGCATAATTGCTTTAAGTTTATTACCATTGTCTATTATATTTTCAAACTTTGGATCTGGAAATATAGTATTAGGAATGATATTAAAGTTAACCTCTCCAATTTTAATTACATTATCAGAAAAGTAATATTTTTTTACAAAATCAATATGAAAACTGTTTGTTGATGAAATCCATTTTATTTTTTTCGATACTATGTTTTTAATTAAATATTTCTTTATCTTATAAATTAAACTTGGTACAAAAAATGTATATTCAGTCTCAGATGTTGAATGTACACGGACGACAGTTCTACTCATAATCTCTTTGTCTAAGAAAGAAATTAAAAATGGCTGATCGAATGTTTCGATAAATAACAACTCATATCCATCATCTTTCATTAATTCATTTATTGTTTTCGCCCTTCGGTATTCTGATAAAAACTTCCCAAAAAATTTTAAGCTATGATTTATATCTAATCTTCGCACTTCTAAACGTTCGGAATTGATTTCCTTTTCATTCTTAAGTAATGTCGGAGTGAGTACCGTGATGTTAATATCATCTGAATATTGTAACAATGAATAAATCAGATTCAAATATGCGTTTGCATAACCATTATTAAGAGGATAGAAATCTTGGCAATAGAATAATATTTTCCTCACGTTTATACCTCTATATTTTTTATTTTATTCAATGCAGATCTAATAACCATATGCATATCATAATATTTATATTCAGCTAATCTCCCCCCAAAAATTATTCTTTCTTCTTTTTTAGCTAGTTGCTGATATTTTTTGAATAAACTCATATTTATGTCATCATTAATCGGATAATATTCTTCTTTTCCAAGAGACCAATCCGTAGGATATTCTCTAGTTATGAGAGTCTTAGATGATTTATTTTCAAAGGAAAAGTGTTTATGCTCAATTATTCTTGTATATGGAACATCCTTTTCTGTAAAATTTATCACAGCATTACCCTGAAAGTTATCAACATTTAATATTTCACTCTCAAATCTCAAACTTCTATACTCTAATGTTCCAAAACGATATTCATAAAAAGCATCAATTGGCCCCGTATATATTACCTTACTGGCTAACGAGTTATAATAAACTTTATCTTTTAAATAATCTGTATTTAATCTAACTTCAGTATCTCCAATCATTTTTTCAATTAAGCAGGTATAACCTTCAGTTGGAATCCCCTGATATTTATCATTAAAGTAGTTATTATCAAATGTGAACCTAACGGGTAATCTTTGAATTATAAATGGCGGTAACTCTCTCGCACTTCTCCCCCATTGTTTTTCAGTGTAACCCTTAATCAAAATTTCATAAATATCTTTACCAACTAATGAAATAGCTTTTTCTTCTAAATTTTCTGGTTCTTTACCATTTAGTATTTTTCTCTGCTCTGCAATGATTTGTTTTACTTTATTTGGATCAGCCTCTCCCCATAGCTGATAAAATGTATTCATATTAAATGGTAAATTATAAATTTTATCTCTGTACACTGCTAAAGGTGAATTTGTGAATCTGTTAAATTCTGAAATTTCATTAACATAATCCCATACTTCTTTATCGTTTGTATGAAAAATATGAGCACCATATTTATGAACATGAATATCATGTACATTTTCAGTATAAATATTTCCACCAATATGGTCTCTTTTTTCAAGCATTAGTATTTTTTTGCCTTTCTTAGACAATTCTCTAGCACAAACAGAACCAAACAATCCAGTACCAACGATGATATAATCGTACATCCCCCCCCCTTAAAATATATTAATTTTCTTTCGCTTAAGAAATAAAAACATAGTAGTTACAACAAAAAGTTCTGTAATAAATATTGCGATTCCAGCCCCAACTGCACTGTACTCATAAACTAATGGAAATATTATCATAAGATTTAATAATGCCCCAAAGAATAAAATCATGCTAAATTCTTTTTTGTATGAGTGCGATAACATTGTTTGTACACCAAAAATATTACTCAACGAAATAAAGAATGGGACAAAGGCTAGCCATTTTAATATCTCTACTGAGTTGATATAATTCTCCCCTGCCACTGTCAATATTATGTATTTCGAAAAAAAGAATAAAACACATGACCCGATAAGGGATAATCCGCCAACATATTTAACACTTGTTTTTATAAGATCTAATGCTTTTTCATAATGCTCATCGAAAAGATTATTTACTCTAGGGAAAATTGCCTGAAAAATTGGTCCTAGCAAACCTTGAGCTGCATTACGTACTATATTTGCTGCATTAAAATATCCAACGGCAACAGGACCACTTATGAAACCTAGTATAACAGTTATGCTTACTGTATAAAGACTTATAGATGAAGTTGAAAGAAATACATGTATACCTTCTGTATACCTAAGCTTTATTTCTGACCAACTAAAATTGTAGCCTTCTATCCATTTATTATTAATAAGAATAATACATGAAATTAATCCGGCCAAAAAATTAACCCCACTTTGTAAAAGTGCGGCCAGCCAAATATCTGTTGGACTATTTACAAATAAAAAAGTCAACGGTATTATCAGGAATCTTGAAAAGATTGTGCAAAAACTTATCCACTTCATTCTCTCCAATCCCTGATATAGCCACACAGGATATATCACATTTCCTAGCAGCATAGGGAAAAAACATAATAGAATTAACCAGATTTCTCTATATTTGGGTATACAAAAGATCATTAAAATGAAAAGAATACACGAAATAAATAATAATATTATTTTTGCATTTATTATGCTCCAGAATATAATGGAAAGTTTATTTTTATTATTAGCATGTTTAGCTATTTTTTGTGTTCCTGTCCAGTTAAAACCATAATCAGTCAATAAAACAAGATACTGTATTGTTGCTTGGCTAAATCCAAGTATACCAAAATGTTCAACTCCAAGAACTCTTACTAGATAAGGAAATGTGATAAGAGGAAGTATATAAGAACTTCCTTGAACTAATAATAAATATAATATATTTTTCTTTATTGAATTGTTCATAATCTGGCTTGCTGGTGTGTTTATGTATCCGCCAGGCAGGCTACCGCCTTGGCTTTGTTGCTACCAATGCACATAAATACTATTTCTTCAATCATCCTATAATAACGTTTTTATCTAATATATAACCAACATTTTAGTTCCATTTTTTACAAATAAGAACTAATGTAGCTTAACAAACTAAAGGCAGTCAAAGATGGCATTTTTAGTTACGCAACCTTACTGCCTACTGGCATCAATTTATTAAGTTTATGTTTTAGGCCTTATTATTATTAAGACTTTCCATTATTGACTCTCGAAACTTCGCCCCTTCCTTCAAGTTCCGCAGACCATACTTCACGAACGCCTGCATATAGCCCATTTTTTTACCGCAGTCGTAGCTGTCGCCTGTCATCAACATCGCATCAACAGACTGTTTTTTCGCCAGTTCTGCAATAGCATCCGTTAACTGGATACGGCCCCAGGCACCAGGTTGTGTGTGCTCTAATTCTGCCCAAATGTCAGCAGACAGTATATAGCGCCCTACGGCCATCAGATCGGAATCCAGTGTTTGTGGCTGATCGGGTTTCTCAATGAATTCAACGATACGGCTGATTTTACCTTCGTTGTCCAAAGGCTCTTTGGTCTGAATAACCGAATACTCGGACAGATCGCCTTCCATACGCTTAGCCAGAACCTGACTGCGCCCCGTTTCATTAAAACGAGCAACCATGGCAGCCAGGTTGTAGCGCAGAGGATCCGCACTCGCGGTATCAAGAACGACATCAGGGAGCACCACAACAAACGGGTTGTCCCCAACAATTGGGCGAGCACAGAGAATTGAATGACCCAGCCCCAGCAATTGAGCCTGACGAACGTTCATAATAGTTACGCCAGGAGGACAGATGGACTGCACTTCAGCCAGCAACTGGCGCTTAACACGCTGCTCAAGCAACGATTCGAGTTCATAAGAGGTGTCGAAGTGGTTCTCAACTGCGTTCTTAGACGCATGAGTCACCAGGACGATTTCTTTAATGCCAGCAGCTACAATCTCGTCGACAATGTATTGAATCATCGGCTTGTCTACGATCGGCAGCATCTCTTTTGGGATTGCCTTAGTAGCCGGCAACATGTGCATCCCCAGGCCCGCTACCGGGATAACTGCTTTCAAGTTAGTCATTCTATCTCCTACCTCTTAACGGCTGATAAAGTATAGACTTTAGCCGTATGTTAGCCAGTATCGCTGGCTCCATCCTTAACGCCAAATAGGCTGGTTAAGGTAAACCGAATGCAAACACTACACTTCACCAGCACAGAGGTGAACTCAGATTCTTCGGAAACGTGCTGAAATTACCATTTATTATACCGTTTCCGAAAAATCGTTGCTAACTACGTCCCGGATGTTAATTGCAACAATAATCACTCAGAGACAAACGTAATGTCATCTTTCTTATCGTGCAAAAATTCGTATTTTAAAGTGCGATCCAGTCCCTGAGACAATGTGTACGGCGCCACAAAACCTGATGAGTGGACTTTCGTTGCATCAAACTGTGTGGTGGCACAGAACTTCTTCACGCGCACAGAGCTGACAGCATATTTTTTGCCGGTCACTTTACCCAAAATATCAAAGCAATAGCCACCTAACATGCCTAAAGCGTAAGGTAAGTGTGCTGAGGGGATTTTTTTACTTAAGCTCTGTTCAACTTCGGTAACCAGTTGATTCATATTGAGATCGGGCTTATCAACATAGTTATAAACCTCGTAACCAGCTGTCACATTCTTCAGTTTATACTTAATAAACTCAACAATATTACCCACATAAGCCATTGATTTATAATTCGTACCAGCCCCAACCATCATAAACTTACCACCTGCAATCTGCTTGAGCAGGTTATAAACATTGCCACGGTTGCGCTCACCAAAGATAACGGTTGGACGAATAATAGTCAGCGAACGATCGCCCGGCGCTTTCGCATGCCATTCACGGAGAACCTCTTCCGCTTGCCACTTGCTTTTACCGTAGTGGTTGAAAGGGTCGTGCGGATGATTTTCGTCAGGATTGGTTTTGTTCAGACCATAAACGGCAACTGAACTGGTAAAAATGATGTTCTTAACATCATTTTTCTCCATAGCAGCCAATACATTGCGCGTCCCTTGAACGTTCACATCATAGTAGAGTGACGTAGGACTGACATCATCACGGTGTTCAGCTGCTAACAAAACGATTGTGTCATAGCCTGAAAGCGCCTGATCCAGAGCTTGTTGATCGCGAACATCGCCAATTTGCGTGATTTGCGGATAGAAGTGACTTTGCTGTTTATCCAGATTGTGGATATCAAAATCTCCAATAGCCGTTTCCAGGAGTCTGGTCCCCACGAATCCCGAGGCACCGATGAGCAAAACTTTATCGTTCATAAATCACTTTGTCTGTTCAAAATACAAGAATCATATGATAAAGATGAGCATCTTCCCTGAGTAGTCAACGCTGCCCAGCCCCAGCTTTAACAGTAATTGAGTGATTATAATCTTTTAGCCAATGATATCCAGTAAGATTATGGTGGGGTTACCTCCCATGCCCCGGCAGTCGAAAATTCACCGCTTCTACATTCACCACCTGATGGTTTACACGGTCAATGTCAACTGAACTTTGCCCGGTTTCGTTTACCGCATGGATATTCGCCAGCGATAGCAAGGTGTCCTGTTTGGCCATAAATTTACCGCGTACATCCTGGCGCAGATCGAAGTGCATCTTGAGCGCGGGTCCCGTCTTGGATTGCTGCATGACCTTGATGTTGCGTAAGAAAAGGTGCTGCGGTTGGTTGTGCAACTCCAGCGTGGCGCGCTTCATCTCTAGATTAGTGATGGCCACAAAAGACGTGGCATTACCGGAGGAGATCTGGATGCCACGTAATTTGTATTCCAGTTTCGAGTTATCCAGATGAATATTATTTAACTTAAAATTTTGCGGAATGGATAAATATCGCCCTTTGATGACGCCATAGCCAATGAGCATACCTGCGCTATTCTCCATATTGATATTATCAATAACGAAATTATCACATCCATAAATCGCGACCGTTGCATTATCAATACCCGCTTTCTTACTGAAATCCGGAGTGATATTTCGCGCGGTAATATTACGAATGACAAAATGTTTGCCGTTCTCCACATGGACTAACTGTCGGCAGTCGGAACCGGTGATGTTCGCCACCACAAAGTTTTTTACCGCCAGTTCCTCGGGATAGCTATTGTCATAAGTACTCCCCGCCAGCCCGATACCGATACCCCAATTCACATTGCCGTTAGTACAGTTGATACGTTCGATAACATGATCAGAAATGAGGATATTGCTGTCATTTATCGCCACATTCCACTCGATAGCGTCACCCTGCAAATCGCTAAAACGGCTGTTCGTGATCTTTACGCCGTCCATGCGGTTATGAAAGCCCTGACGCAGGATCCCATAGTTAGCACGCGTAACGGTAATATCCTCGATCGTCAGATTACGCATCAGCCTTGAGTTTTTGCCGCCAATATAGATTTGCGTTACCGGAGCAAAACCACTCATGGCAATCCCTTTTATTACGCAGTCCGACCCCCGCACATCGAGGGTAACATTCCTCAGGCTCCCGCCCTGCCCGCCCATCACCTTGCATCCATCCTGCAGAACAAAGCGCCCACGCCCATTGCCGCTTATGCGGCCTTGAACGGATAGCGTTTTGCCTGGCGGAATAACAATCGCGGTATTAATATTCTTACATTCCAGCCCTTGTGGTACGACTACCGTTTGCCCTTCCGTGAATGCCTGCCTGAAGGATGCGACCCAATCCTTTGGGTTGTAATCCTGAATATTGACGCTGCCAGATGATTCAAGCGCCCGACCAACGGGAGAGTGCAGCACGACAAGCGCAGAGCCTGCCGTCAGAAAAGTACGACGTGAGAGTTTTTTTTCTGACATACAACCTCGATTTACATCGTTTGCAGCAGACTGGCTAACTGTTTATTAATCGCTAACTGATTAAATTCAGTTTCAATTTTTTCTCGCGCGCATTGCACAATCGGTTGCACCTGCTCACTGTCGAGTTGGCTGAATGCCGCCAACCGTTCAGCCAGCGCCTGAGCATCGTTTTCCGGCGCCAGCCAGCCAGATTTACCCGATTCCACCAGCTCAGGGATCCCGCTGTGAACCGTCGAAATAACCGGGATCCCCACCGCCATCGCCTCCATCAGCGCTACCGGGATCCCTTCCATATCGCCATCCCTGCCGGTGATGGAAGGCAACAGAAATACATCTGCCTGCTCAAGCATCTCCTTCACATGATGGCTGGGTTTAAAGCCGGGCATCTCAATCACATCATCGAGTTGGTATTGTTCGATCAGCGTCCGCAGACGACGCTCCCAGGGACCAATGCCAAGAATGCGATAGCGAAATAAGACGCCCTGCTCTTTCAACTGCCGACAGGCTTCGATGGCGACGTGCAGCCCTTTTTTCTCGGTTAAGCGCGCGACAGAGATAATCTCCAACGGCGCGGCTGGCGATTTCAGTTGGCGGGGGGTAAAGCGCGTCATATCGATTCCCATACGCGAGACGGCAATTTTCTGCGGCGGACATCCCATGTTTTTTAACCGTCCGGCCCAGAGATTGCTGATGGGCAGCATCAAGTCACCGCGCTGAAACAACTGCTTATATTCGGGGGTATAGCGGGCCAAAACGTCCCGGTGTGAAATATCAACTCCATGAAATACCGTAGCTATTTTCCCGCGGAGCATCCCAAGCTCACGCAGTTTGGCAGCCGTCACGCCTGCCGGGCCAAAGTGCGCAATAAAGACATCCGCCTGAAACGCCTGCGGATTTCCACCGCAAATAGCCGCCAAAATCAGATTGCGCGCCTCGTCGCCATAGCGAGAGACATTCAGCGCTTTCCAGGTGGCCGCACGGGTGATGCCCTGCAATGCAGCAGCCGCCCTGAATTTCAGCTTTGCCAGTTTGCCGTCCGGTTCATTCAGCAGCCAGCGCGTTTTATCGCCCAATTGGTAGGCATTAAATGAGGCATGCGTATTTTCAAGATCGCCCTTATGCATCGCGACAATCTCCACCTCATAGCCCATATCGATAAACGCAGTGATCTGATTTAACACAAAGGTCTCTGAGGAGAGTGGAAATTTAAGCAGGAAAAAACCAATCTTCATTTTTCCCCCTCAATGCGCGTTAATACCGACTCCACCATGCGCACCCCACGTTCGCGTTCACGCATAACCGCATCCCCTACCCGTATGTTCAGTTCGGGAAGCTGTCCGAGAATATCGGCGACCCTGCCCTCCAGGCTGCCATCTAAAAGATGGCGAATATCGACGGCCATTTCCGGTAATCCCAGTTGCTGCATGATCCCTGCCGACTTGTGCTCGTAGTTAATGGCGATGGCGGGTGTCATAAAATTCATCGAAATGATGGCAGAGTGCAGGCGGGTGCCCACGGTCAGGTCGCATGCCCCGAGAATTTTACCCATCTCAAGGTCGTTGAGTTCATCCATGACCACGTGATAACGGGCCGGATCGTTAACATACTGACGCAGGTTCAACGCCACCATACGGTCATCTTTGTTGTAACTATCAATACCGGTACAGGTTGACAGCGCTATCACCTGGTATCCTTCAGCGAGAATGCGGTTCACTACCCCGGCAAAGGCTTGTTCATAGGCCTGTTGCGTGGTTCCCAGACGCTTATCAAATGGCGCCAGCTCACGCAAAGTAATGGCCACAGTCTTCTGCTTTGCCGCCATGTGCAACCAGTGCTGTACGGCGTAGCCCGGCTCAAAATCCTGATGATGATTGTCGACCAGCCAGGCGGTATCCACGCCAGCTTCCACTTTTTCCGTGGTTATTGCGCTGCGTTTCATCAGTTCCAGACTGACTGATTCGCGCAAAATCAGCGCATTACAGTGACCAAAAACGTAGTTAGCCAGTTGATTAAACTGCTCATCCTGGAATGGCCCCACGCTGTGTCCAATCATGTACAGCGGTTTTTTTGCCATAAATGAACACAGGGCATGTTCGAACTGCGGCACACCATACAAATCGACAAAAAACGATCCGCCGACCTGGATAATGGCGTCGTAGCGCGACAGTAAACGGACAAAATCGGTAAATCCCTGGGCGATAGCGATGTTGCGCAGATTGCCGGAGTCAGTAACGCGCGAAAGCAACACCTGGTGCTGATAGCGACGGCGCAAGACCTTCTTCACCCGTCCCATAACGCCCGCAGCGTTGTTGTGTTGCTTCATCTGCGAATATAATGGATCGCCCATCACCGGACGGTTGAGTAACCATGAGGAGCTTACCGGGTAGCGGCTCATAACATCGACTTCAGTCTCGGGACGCTGCGCGTTAATGGCATCCAGCAAACCGCGCAGAATAGCGCTATCCCCTCGGTTCCCGCAGGTATGGTTGCCCAAAATTAATAGTTTCATTATGACCTCTTAAAGCGTTGTTCTTATCCTGCACGGAGCAAGGTTTTCATTTTTTCATTGCGACAAAGCTGACGTTTTATTTCCACCACCAGCGGGTGGCGCGACAGCACAATCATCACCGCAAACGCCAGCGCTCCCGCCGCGATTTGCAACCCCAGCACCGCGATTAACGGTAGTTGGTTGCGCAGGGTAAAACCCAGCACATAGCTCACAACAACGGTTGGCAAGGAGAGATACAACGGTAGCCACAGACTGAGCATGTACTGACGGTAGCTGGAGCCGAGGACAGGTTTGATCATCACGAAATAGCTGAGGATGGTGTTAATCACCTGAACCAGCAAAAAGCCCAGCGTCACGCCTGTCGCCCCCGCCAGATGCCCACCGATGAAAATGGCCGGAATAAACAGAAAGGTTTTGAACACATTGAATTTGAAGCTGATATCAACCCGCGCCTTCGCCATCAACAGCGAACCGATCGGATTCCCGACAGAGCGCAGTAGCCCGACAATGCACAACAGTTGCAGGATGGGGACAATACCGTTCCACTTCTCGCCAAATACCAGCGGCACCAGATTGTTTGATACCACCATTAATCCCAGCAGCGCCGGAAAATTGATGATCCCGACCACCGACAGCAGCTTGTAAAAATTCACCCGCAGTTTTTCGCTGTCGTCCTGAATTTTGGCAAACGCCGGAAACAGAACGCGGGTAATGATCGGATTCAGTTTGATTGGTGGTACAACCGCCACGTTCCAGGCAAGATTGAATCCACCCGCGACGCCTGCCCCCAACGTTCTGGCTAACAGCAGCGTAGAAAGGTTGGTATTGATGTAATTAATGATGCTATCCGCCGTCAGCCATGCGCCGAAACGTAGGTTTGACGAAACGGAAGCCAGCGAGAAATGCAGCCCCGGACGGTAAATCTGGCGACCAAAATAGCCGAACAGCAGCGTACGTAGCGTACTGTTCACCAGATACCCCAGAATGGCCGTCAGCGCGAGCGGCCAGAAATGGGCACTGACCACGGTAAAGGTAAAACCGGCCAGCACCGAACTGGTCTCAATCATGCCGATTTTGTTAAAGGCCAGTTCTTTTTGCATCAGCGCGCGAAACTGCTGCCCGTGCGGTATTACCACAAACGCCAGTGATAACGCTTTGATGAGCGGCGCCAGTTCAGGATTATTGAGGACGCTGGCAATCGTCTCGCTAAGCAGAAACATCGTCACGCATACCACAATACCGAGTCCAACATTGAGCCAGTACAGGGTGGTCAGCTCAAGGTAGCCAATCTCTTTACGCTGAATAATGGAATTGGCAATGCCAAAGTCAGACAACGTGTCGGCCAGCGCAATGATCACCAGCGCCACGGTTAACAACCCGAACTGATGATTATCAATAATCCGCGCCAGGACGGTCATCTGGATAAGCCCCAGACCTATAATGATCACCGTGGCAATCGCAGACCACTTCGCGCCATTCAGTGTTTTTTCTCGTAAGCTCATGTTAATACGCCGCTTTGTTCACAAAGCCTTTAAATATCGTCAGAAAAACAATTTTGATATCGAACCATAGGCTCCACTCGCGAATATATTCGAGGTCAAATTCCACACGTTTTTCCATTTTTTCCAGCGTATCGGTTTCCCCCCGCCAGCCGTTGATTTGCGCCCAACCGGTAATGCCCGGCTTCACCTTATGGCGTAACATGTATCCTTCGATTAGTTGGCGGTACTGTTCGTTATGCGCCACCGCGTGCGGACGCGGCCCGACGATAGACATCCCTCCCGTCAGCACGTTAATAAACTGCGGTAACTCATCCAGTGACGTCCGGCGCAGAAAATTCCCCACCGGCGTCACGCGCGGATCGTTTTGCGTCGCCTGCGTCACCACCGCGTCGTTTTCCATCACTTTCATTGAACGAAACTTCCAGACTTTGATCGGCTTCCCATCCATGCCGTAACGGGTCTGACGGAAAATTACCGGTCCTTTTGAGGTCAGTTTCACCAGTAATGCAATGCCGCACAGCACCGGGGAAATCAGCAGCAGGATCAGCGTGGCCAGCACGATATCTTCCGCGCGCTTCAACAGACGGTTAATTCCCGAGAGCGGCGTGTCATACAGCGGCACCACCGGAACACCGTTCATCTCTTCAATCCGTGAATGCAGGATGTTGAAGGTAAAGACATCTGGGATGAGGATCACTGAGCAGGTGGTGTCGGCCAGATCACGTACCAGTTTTTTTACGCTGGCGCCATCGCTCATCGACATAGCGATATAGACGTTATGAATGCGTGAGGCTTTGGCGTCATCCACCAGCTGTTGCAGGTTCCCGGCCCAGTCGCGGGAGTTTTTGCCGGGGATAGGATCGTGATAGACACCGGCCACTTCAAACCCCAGCCACGGTTCATGGCGAAAGCTGTCCAGCAGCATTTGTCCGGCGGGCAGGTTGCCTGCCACCGCGACCCGGCGGGTGTTGTAACCGCGATTACGCAGCCATCCCGCGCCGTAGCGAATAAACGAACGACTCAACACCAACCCTACGCTTGACAGCAGATACCATGCCAGCCAGACCGCAAGACGGTTATCGAAATCATTATTAAAGGCAATTAAGCCTGCGCTAAAAATCAGGCTCAGCGTCCAGTTTTGCAGCAACAGCACCAGCTCAGTGGATATTTTGACGCCGCGCCAGGAGCGATAAAAATCCGTTATCCCGCCGAGCATCTGAAAAACCACCAGCGTGATCAACGCCACCAGCAGGTGCATGTACAGGAAAGGCAAACCGCTTAATTCGCAGATTACCCATAGCCCGCCAAACATGATGGTGATATCCGAAAAGCGTTGCACCATCGAAATTAACGACGCATTGGTTTTGGCGCGTTCGCGCTTCTTTAGATGTGTCATCGTGGTTCCTGTTAGTCGCCCTGGCCCATCATCGGGCAAAGGAAGCACCGGCATTACTGATTCAGCAACGCCAGAAGAGTGCGCGTTCGCGCTTCCATCAACGGAATATCTCCGCGCGATTCCACGTTCAGGCGCACCACCGGTTCGGTATTGGAAGAGCGTAAATTGAAACGCCAGTCGACAAACGACATGCTGATGCCATCCGTTCTGTCCACCGTCAGCGCTTCCCGGGAAAAGTGCTGCTCCACGCGCGCAATAGCCGCCGTCGGCTCTGCCAGCGTACTGTTTATTTCTCCACTCGCCGGGTACGCCGCCATCCGGTCACGGACCAGTTCGCCCAGTGACTGTCCTTTCAGACACAGCAGCTCCGCCACCAGCAGCCACGGGATCATCCCGCTGTCGCAGTACGCGAAATCGCGAAAATAGTGATGCGCGCTCATCTCGCCGCCGTAAATGGCATCTTCATGGCGCATACGCTCTTTGATAAACGCGTGTCCGGTTTTTGACATCACCGGTTTACCGCCGGCCGCCGTCACCACATCCACGGTATTCCATGACAGGCGCGGGTCGTGGATAATTTTCGCCCCCGGATTCTTCTCCAGAAACGCTTCCGCCAGCAGACCGACAATGTAGTACCCTTCTATAAACTGGCCTTTTTCATCGAACAGGAAGCAGCGGTCAAAATCCCCGTCGAAAGCAATTCCCATATCCGCGCCGTGTTCAATCACCGCGTTACGCGTGTCTGCCCGGCACTCCGGCAGCAGAGGATTGGGAATACCGTTGGGGAAATTGCCATCCGGCGTGTTGTGAATTTTGATGAACTCGACCGGCACGCCCAGCGCCTTAAAACGGGCTTCAATGGCATCCACCACCGGGCCTGCCGCGCCGTTACCGGAATTGAGCACCAACTTCATCGGTTTCAGGTTGCCGGGATTGATGTAACCCAGCAGATGGTCGATGTAGGCATCGCGAGGATTAATCCGCTGGTAGCGGCCACGTCTGCTCTCATCAACCGCCGGGAAGTCATTCGCTTCCGCCAGATGCTGCACGTCGCGCAGACCGGTATCGCCGCTGATGGGCCGCGCCCCTTCCCGCACCAGCTTCATGCCGTTGTAATCCAGCGGATTATGGCTGGCGGTCACTTCAATGCCGCCATCAACGCCAAGATGGAAAGTGGCAAAATAAATCTCTTCGGTGCCCGACATACCAATATCCAGCACATCCACCCCTGCATCCTGCAGTCCTTTCGCCAGCGCCAGCTTTAGCGTCTCGCTGGTCAGGCGCACATCGCCGCCGAGGACGATGGTTTTTGGCTTCAGGAACTCGCCGTAAGCGCGGCCAATGCGCCACGCAATCTCTTCATTTAACTCTTCGCCCAGTCGGCCGCGGATGTCATACGCTTTAAAACAGGTCAGTTTTGTCATGATTTACCCTTTTTCAGGCAACAGGAGGCCCTGACTCTTAATGAGCCTTTTTAATGAGTGTTAAATGCATTGCCTGGTGCGCATCAGCGCATCAGGCATCAGGCGCGCCCGTATCTGTCCGCAAACCGCACCACATCATCCTCATCGAGGTAAGATCCGGAGCGTACTTCAATCAGATCGAGCGGAATTTTCCCGGGGTTCTCCAGACAGTGGGTTGCCCCGAGAGGAATATAGACAGACTCGTTTTCAGCGAGCAGTTTGATATCATCATTAATTGTCACTTTCGCGGTGCCAGCGACGACAACCCAGTGCTCAGCCCGATGATGATGCATCTGCACGGACAATCCCTCGCCAGGCTTGACGGTAATTCGCTTGACCTGGTAACGGTCTCCGGCATCAATGGAGTCATACTTGCCCCACGGACGATAAACTTCGCGGTGAATGTGGTGTTCATGGCGTCCGTCAGCTTTAATTTGCTCCACCACTTTTTTGACATCCTGTACCGCGTTGCGATCGGCAATCAGTACCGCATCTTTGGTCTGCACCACCACCAGATCTTTCACCCCAACGGTCGTCACCAGCCCGGATTCGGCATAGACGTAGCTGTTTTCCGTTTTGTGGCTAATGACGTCGCCGTGATGCACATTACCTTCAGCAGTATGGGCGCTGATTTCCCACAGCGATGACCAGGAGCCGACATCGCTCCAGCCTGCGTTCATGGGCATCACCACCGCATCGGCCGTACGTTCCATTACTGCATAATCCACAGACTCTTCCGGGCAGGCGAGAAACGCCTGTTCATCAACGCGAATAAAATCGAGATCGGGATCGACGGTACTCATGGCATTCTCGCAGGACTCAAGGATGTCGGGACGATACTTTTTCAGTTCCTCCAGGTAACGACCGGCCCGGAACAGGAACATACCGCTGTTCCAGTAGTAGTCGCCGCTTGCCACATATGCCTGTGCGGTTTCCAGATTAGGTTTTTCAACAAACTGCGCCACCTCAAAAGCCACCGCGTCAGTATTCGACGGTGAAACCTCACCTCGACGGATATAGCCATAGCCGGTCTCCGGCTGGTCCGGAACGATACCAAACGTCACCAGTTTACCCGCGCTGGCATACGGCATCGCATTGCGAACCGCTTCGCGAAATGCCTCTTCGTCGGCAATCATGTGATCGGCCGCCAGTACCAGCAGCAGCGGATCGTCCCCCGGACACTGACGTTTTGCCGCCAGCGCAGCCAGCGCTATCGCCGGCGCCGTGTTGCGTCCGGCAGGTTCGAGAATAATGTTCTCTGTTAGTTTGTGCAGTTGCCGTAACTGTTCCGCAACGATAAAACGGTGTTGTTCATTGCAGATAACCACCGGACTTTCGCACTCCACACCGTTCAGACGGCAAATCGTCGTCTGCAACATGGTGAGATCACCTTTCAGACACAGGAACTGCTTTGGATACAGTACGCGAGACAGCGGCCATAAACGGCTCCCCGAGCCACCGGCCATCACTACCGGAAAGAGTTTGTTTTGACTCATCATGTACCCCGAATATCAGCAATAAATTGACTCAGCACGTTTTCTTTATCCAGCGTGCGTTCGGCATACTCACGTGCCACCGTGTTAACTTTTGGCATGGTTAGCGCCTGTTGAATCCCGCCAACCAGCGCATTCACTGATTCAGGCTCGACACACACCGCGATGCCTGGGTGAGCGTTACACAACTGACCCAACTCGGTCTCAGGTTCGGCGGTAATCACCGCGTTACCGCCAACGGCGAGAATATTAGTCAGTTTGGACGGCAGTACCGCATCCGCCGCGCCGCGCTTTTGTACGACCAGATGACAGTCCGCGAGCTTGAGCAGCGCAGGCAGCGCGTCATAAGATTGCAGCGGAAAGAACATTACGTTACGCAGGTCGCGTTCGCTGGCCATGGTCTCCAGCCGCGCTTTACCCCCGCCCTGCCCGACAATCGCAAACAGCCAGGGTTGCTCACTCAACTGGGTCGCCGCCTCGATAACGCTCTCCAGCCCCTGCTTTTCACCGATATTGCCCGAGTAGAGAATGATTTTTTGATCTGCGGGCAATCCCAGTTTCTGGCGCAACGCCAGGACATCGGCGTCGGTCACGTCACGAAAGCGCGCCACTTCCGACCAGTTGGGAAAGAAAATAACCTTGTGTGGCGCAACACCTTTTTCCATGGCTTTGTGCATCATGGAACGGGAAATCGTCGAAACATTATCCATGTTGTGCAAACCACTGCGTTCAAAGGCGCTGGCCAGTTTCGCCACCATACCGCGCTTACCTTTGCCCGCCATACCAAGTCCCAACATGGCATCGACTTCATAATCCTGAATGTGGAGCAGCGTGCGTGCGCCGCTGAGTTTTGCCAGCAAGCGCATACCCGGCGTACAAAACAGCGTCGGCACCACGCCGATGATGCGATCCGGCTTCCAGCGACGTTGCGCCAGCAGCGGGAAGAAACTGCTCAGGGCGAAACTGCCCAAATGCAGCAGGCGCTTGAGCGTTGAGGGTTGCTCAGGCACATACAGCGGACAACGCCAGACAGTGGCATCCCCCTCCTCGCGACGATAGCGCCAGGATGAATAGCGACCATTAACTTTCCATTGCGGATAATAAGGCGGCGCGGTGATCACCCGAACGTCATGACCTTGTTGCGCCATCCACTCCACCATTTCACCGGTGTATTTGCCGATACCGGTCAGCTCCGGCGAGTAGTTGATGCCATACACCAGGATCTTCATAGCCCAGGCACTCCGGTCTGGCTTGCCGGGCAGAAGTAAGCCCGGCTGTTGGCGTGTACGCTGTCACTGGCCAGAATTTGCGTTACCGCCAGCCAGCGGTAGGCATCATGTTGGGCATCAGGCAGTTGCAGGTCGTTTTCTGATACACACAGACGAAATCCCAACACGATGTAATGCGTTGAGAAACCATCCCCGGAAAAGTTGTCGTCATAGAAGTGCTGCCAGACACCATAAAACTCAGCGGCGGACAGCGGTAGACGCACCCCCAACTCAGCTTCAGTCAGCCGTTCAAAAGCCGCGTGGAGCGATTCATCTTTTTGCACACGACCGCCGGGAACGAACCAGTAGCCCTGCGCCGGACGATTGAGACGCTTACCGAGCAGAAACTCTCCCTCGGCATTTTCCACGATCAAATCGATAGAAATCAGCGGGGTTGAACGTACAACGGTGGCAAAATCCTCATGACGTAAAAACATGCTTACCCCCGATAACGCTGCTGGTTTTCAAGGAACCACTGCCAGGTGCTGGCAAGCCCTGCCTCAAGTGATATCTCGTGATACCAGCCCAACTGATGCAAACGCGTAACGTCGAGCAATTTACGCGGCGTCCCGTCCGGTTTACTGGCGTCAAACACCACGCGTCCCTTATAACCCACTACCTTTGCGATGGTCTGGGCCAGCTCACGGATGGTGCAGTCCACGCCGGTACCCACATTGATGTGCGACAGCATCGGCTGGGTATATTCCTGCCAGACTTCCTGAGCCAGCTCCATCACGTGGATACTGGCTGCCGCCATATCATCCACATGCAGAAACTCGCGCATCGGCGTACCGCTTCCCCACACCACCACATCCGGCGCATTTTGCTCGCAGGCTTCGTGAAAGCGGCGCATCAGCGCCGGGATCACATGCGAATTGCTTGGATGAAAGTTGTCATGCGGCCCGTACAAATTCGTCGGCATCACCGAGCGATAATCACGGCCATACTGACGGTTATACGATTCACACAGCTTGATGCCGGCTATTTTGGCAATCGCATACGGTTCATTGGTCGGCTCCAGTTGCCCCTGCAAGAGTTCGCTTTCGGCTATTGGCTGGGTAGCATGTTTGGGATAAATACACGATGATCCGAGAAACAGCAGTTTATTCACGTTATGCAGATGCGCCTCATGAATAATGTTGCTCTCAATCATCATATTTTCGTAAATAAAATCAGCGGGATAACTGTTATTGGCTACAATTCCCCCCACTTTTGCCGCCGCCAGGTACACCTGGTCAATACGTTCAGCGGCGAAGAACTGACGCACCGCGGCTCCGTCCAGCAGGTTAAGCTCATCGCGGGTACGCAGCACTAGTTCGACATTATCTCGTTGGGCCAACTGTCTTACGATGGCGGACCCCACCATCCCGCGATGGCCCGCCACAAAAATACGTTGTCTATTCATCCTCAGTACTCCAGCGCGATGGCGACCTCGTATCCGTGCGACTTCAGCAGGGAGTGTTTCTTCGCTGCTTCAAGGTCGTTAGCGACCATTTCTGAGATCATCTGGCGCAGAGTAATCTCCGGTTTCCAGCCGAGTTTTTCATGTGCCCTGGCTGGGTCGCCCAGCAGCGTTTCTACTTCTGCCGGACGGAAATAGCGCGGATCGACGGCGATTATCACGTCCCCAGGTTTCACACCCGGCGCATCGTGTCCGGTCACGGAAACCACAATGCCTTTTTCATTCACGCCCTCACCTTCAAAACGCAGTTTGATACCCAGTTGCGCCGCCGCCATTTCTACAAACTGACGTACGGAATACTGCACACCGGTGGCAATGACGAAATCTTCCGGCTGTTCCTGCTGTAGCATCATCCACTGCATTCTGACGTAATCTTTGGCATGCCCCCAGTCACGCAGCGAATCCATGTTGCCCAGGTACAGGCAAGACTCCAGACCCTGAGCGATGTTGGCAATGGCGCGAGTGATTTTACGGGTGACGAAAGTTTCACCACGGCGTGGAGATTCGTGGTTAAACAGAATGCCGTTACAGGCATACATACCGTAGGATTCACGGTAGTTAACGGTAATCCAGTAGGCGTAAAGCTTAGCTACCGCATAGGGCGAACGCGGGTAGAACGGCGTGGTCTCTTTCTGCGGGATTTCCTGCACCAGGCCGTACAGTTCTGAGGTGGAGGCCTGATAGAAACGGGTCTTCTTTTCCAGACCGAGGAAGCGGATAGCCTCCAGCAAACGCAACGTACCAATGGCATCGACGTCCGCGGTGTATTCCGGTGAGTCAAACGACACCGCGACATGACTCATGGCGCCCAGGTTATAGACCTCGTCCGGTTGGACCTCTTTTAAAATACGGGTCAGGTTGGATGAATCCGTCAAATCACCATAGTGCAGATGGAATTTGGGGTTGCTTGAATGTGGATCCTGGTAGATATGGTCCACACGTTCGGTGTTGAATGATGAAGCGCGACGCTTAATGCCGTGTACTTCATACCCTTTTTCCAGCAGGAGTTCTGCCAGGTAAGAACCATCCTGCCCGGTTACGCCAGTGATGAGAGCGACTTTTGACATGTTATTACCTCTTCAATGATCCCCTCAGGGAGTAACTTTCTCAACGCGTTCGCGCGTGACTACTGCGGGGTTTCCCCGACAAACGACATTTGCTGGCAGCGATTTAAATACGCTGCTGCGTGCTCCAACGACTGTGCCATCGCCAATCGTCACGCCTGGCGCGACAAAGACATCTGTCGCCAGCCAGCATTTATCGCCAACCACAATCGGTGTGGCGTTAATATCAAAATATTGGCTGGCGTAATCATGACTTCCGGTGCATAAATAACTTTTCTGCGAAATAACCGCATGGGCGCCAATCGTAATATTACCTAACGTGTATAAAACCGCGTCATCACCCACCCAGGCATAATCTCCCAGGGTTAATTTCCACGGATAAGTAATTTTTACTGAAGGTCGAATAACTACGTTTTTTCCTATTTTCGCGCCGAACATTCGTAATAAAAACGCACGCCAGCGATACATTACCTGGGGTGACCAGCGAAATAGTGTTGCCTGTACCGCCCACCATAATTGCACTTTAATGACGCCGCCACCGCGAAAACCTTTCGGCACGTTAAAGCCGCTTAAGTCTTGCATAATGTGCCCTTACGTTTTGCCATATAAGGTTTTGGTTTTACCGGTTGTACGCAACCGTAAATATTCAGAAACCCCAGTAAAAAAACCTGGCATATGTAATATCTGCCGCTGCACTTTTTTTGCATCGCGGCATAATTCCAGATTATTCGTCGTTGACACCCCACCCATCGAAAACTCGGACACCAGCCCGTCCAGTTTTTTGAAAGCGTAACCAGACTTGTATAATTGGGCGGCCAGCGCGTAATCGGACGATATTTTATATTGCAAATCATAGCGCCAGACATTCAGCCCAGAGAGCGGAAAAAAGATGGCCTGATGACTGGCGGGCAGGCTGTGATAAATATACCAACCCGGCTTTGCCCGGCGCTTAATTTTGTTACCATTGCCAAAATCCAGCAACGCGTCGCCGATAACCATGGCTTTATCACTCTGCGTTTTTAACTGGCGGATGAACTGAGCCGCATCAGCATGCAGAATATCCCCGGAATTAAGGAACAGTGCAAACCGCCCGCGCGCCATCGCAATGCCTTTGTTCATCGCATCATAAATGCCGTTATCCGGCTCGCTGACAAACCGTAACTGGTGCTCTCCACCGAGTCCTTCAAGAAACGCCGACGTACCGTCAGAGGAGCCCCCATCGACAACAATCCACTCAAAACTGATATCGCCTGCCTGCGCCAGGTGTGCCAGCGAGGCGTGAGTTTTGACGATCCCTTCCAGATTGCGAAAGGCGACGGTAATAATACTGAGCAGCATGTGATTTACCTCGCGATATTCAGCGCCTTGCGCAAAATAAACGGACATACAATTAAAAAAGCGTATTCCGGACTAAATACTGACCCTGTAAAAAACAGCGACAGCGGCGTAAAAAGATATAACTGCACCCGATAATTCTGATTATCACCAAAAGCAGTGATCATCATCTTCATGACTTTCCCCATGTACCACAGGGTTAATATCACGGCGAACCATGAAAAATAAATAATCAGCAGATACAAACCATTGTCTATCGTTTTACCCACATCCGCACCGTTAAAAATTCCGAATGACGCGACATATTCATAAAGCGAACCGAATCTTACTACACCATCAACATGCATTAGCGAATAACCGACCATTACTAACGGACCTACGATTCGATAATACGATGATGAACCCTCGGTTCCTAAATCTCCAAGGCGCGTTGCGATGTACGGAAACGCGAATATCACACCGACTAAAAACACGCTTAATGAGATTATCGCCAGCGGCAGCTTCTTCTTTATCGCATCCTTATTCAGGTACTGGAACGCCCACTCCAGGAGATAAAACAAAATAAACGTCATTACCCCTGAAAACGATCCTGATAATACTATCCCTGCCAGAATCATAGCATCGGACTTAGGCGTTTTGATACCAAACTGTTTGATACTGAGCCAAATTGAGATTAACGCCAGAGCGAAGAATGCCGGTTCAAAATAAAGTGCGGTGGTGCGTTTTCCGCCAAACTTAATAAAGTTCAGAACATAGCTGTTACTGTAAATAAGATATTTCGAAATAACTTCCATTAAACTGCTGCCGCCGCTGAGAATGATCTGTGCCATTTCAACTGCCGCTAACCCCACTACCAGCCCAACGACCAGCCAGAAAAAGCGCAGGATCTTAATGTAGTTATGCGGCGAAATGGTTTTGAAGCGAATGCTCCACACCATGCCAATAATCACCACAGTATAGACAAACAGCATCGCGGACGTGACGTACTTACTGGCATCCAGCGATTGACCGAACAGGTAGTTAAACGCCGTCAATCCTCCCCCCACGCCCAGCGCTATCATTAATTTTTTAATATTGATGCGCTCGACAAACAGCAACAGCAGAACGGGCAAGAATGTGACAATCGTTATCGGGAAGCTCTCGCCAAGCTGGGCAAGTTTGACGTTAACCAGCAGATAAAGCAGCGGTAGCAGCAGATAGCTACAGATTCTGATAGAACGAGACATATTCCTCCAGCATCTGTTGCCCACTGTATGCCACCCGGCTGCGCTGGCTGAACTCGGCAAGCGACGTGTCGAATACCGCCTGCGCGATGTCTGATTTTTTCAGTTGTACCAGCCGCAGTACATCCGCTTCACTGAACGTTTTACCGCCCGCTTTCGCCAGCACCTCCCGTGCAGCCTCGCTGTGCGTAGCAATTACCGGTACGCCGATGGAAAGCGCTTCGCACAGAATCAGCGGGTAATTATCAACGCGGGAGCTGAACACCAGTCCATCCATCTCGTTAAGCGCATTCATCAACGTTCGCTTATCGCTTTCGAAGCCATGATTGATAACGTTATCGCCAACAAAGGGCGAAAATTTGCCGAAGGTATGCAGCTCAATTTTTTCTCCCAACGCCATCAACTCCTGCACCAACTGCTGATTGGTTTTACCGTCATAGCGCAGGTCATGAGCCACTACAGCGATTTTCGGTCTGCCGTGTGGCTCATATTTGGCGGGCAGGTCGGCAAGAATGGCTTCGGTTGCCACATCAATACCGTTGTTAATAATGCGGCAGCGCCCCACGCCATACAGGCTGTTGAACGCGTCGGCCACATGCTGGCTGGGAGAGATAAACTGGCAGCCAAGCGCTAACATGTCGCGAAACATCTGCCGTTTTCCGGGCAATTGCTGATGGGCTTTGTCAATTTTTACCGGCGGATAGTTACTCAGCGTCGGGCATTTCTGGCAGCCCGTTTTCCAGCTTTCGCAACCATCGGTGAAAGCACAGCGTCCGGTCACGCTCCAGTGATCATGCAACGTCCAGACAAAGGTGATGTCCGGTTTATGCGCCTTCACCTTTTGGCAAAAGGCCACCACCTCTTCCAGATTCAACCAGTAGCTGTGCAGCACATGAAAATGCAGCACCAGCGGGCCGGAAGTGCGGGTCACCGTACGGTATAAATTATTGAGATTGCCGAACAGATCGCGGTTAGCGAAACGAAATAGCGCAATATTCGCCACCGATGTCAGACGCGGCGTATGTTTGATAACATGCGGATAATCCCTGTGGCTGGCGCTTTTCTTGCCACCTTTGCCATAGCCGTACACAAAGCGCGACGACAGTCCTTTCTCCAGCGCACGAAGATGCAGATCTAAGGCTACGCCTGCCGCTCCACCTTCTGCGAGTCGCACATTAAATTGCAAGATATTCATTTTGTTACCTTCACTCGTGCTTTCTCGCCCACCACCAGCGTGTTGTCAGGGATGCTATCCACCACCACGCTCCCGGCGCCAATGGTCACGTTATCGCCGATAGCGACATTGCCGAGCACAGTGACGTTAGCCCCCAGCTCGACACCGTTACCGATGACCGGACAGGACAGATCTTTGTCGCCAGGATTGCCAATGGTGACACCGTGGCGCAGGGTTAAATCGTCCCCTGCCACCACGTGTTTATTGATCACCACGCCATAACCATGATGGATGGTCAAACGACGACCGATAGATGCAGCGGCCTGAATTTCATAACCAAACAGGCATTCAGTGATCAGGCGATACAGCACCAGCACCGGCGCAGCCCACAGGTTGTTCAAGATATTTTTTTTACGCCAGACGGAGCAAAAATGGGCAATCCGATAGGCCACTACCATGCAGCAGGGGCGCAGACTCCAGCCGTTCGCGCGTAAATCTTCCAGCATACTTAGCGTCCTCGCAGTCCGTCGGCCAGACGCTTACTGTTGCGAATCGAAAGCAACGTCAGCAGCGTGCGCCAGTTCATTCGTTTATTGCGGATCTGGTAGAGCGTAAACAGCTGATATTTCTTACTCGCCCGGTCAAATTTACCTTTGTGCTTGCGATAGAACTGAAAGTAGCCGGAGAATTTATGCGGTGATGAGGTAATGCGCATCTCACCATGGTTAACATGCAGGATCTGCGTCGCCTCTTTGACCTTCCACGGTTTGCCGTACGCCACCACCATCCTGAGGAAAATGTCGTAATCCTGCGCGGCTTTCAGTGTGGTATCGAACAGGCATGCTTTAAAACGCCATGCCCATGTAAACACCTGATTACCAATAATATTGCGCTTATAAAACTTTCGTCTGGAGTAAACTGACTTCGGATAGAGCGGCAGACTGGTTGGTTGCGAATACACTTCGCCTTCGCAAACATAATCATTGGCGTACAGAAACGCGTGCGTGACCAGTTGATGACGATGCTGCAGAAACACGCTCAGGCGATTCGGCGTCCATTCATCATCATCATCAATACCCGTAATATATTGCCCACTGGCCTGCATGATGGCCTGATTGCGTACCGCGCAGGCCCCGGCATTCGTCGCATTATGCGTATAGGACACGCGTGGGTCGTTGAGTTCCTCAACGAACTGCTGCAGTTGCTCATACGAGGAAGAACAGTCATCGACAATGATCATCTCCCAGTGAGGATAGTCCTGGCGCAACACCGATTTAATCGCCCGAATGGCCAGCTGTTGGCGATTCCAGGTTGGCATATAAATTGAAATTAGTGGGTTTTCTGTCGTCATTTTCGTTTCCCAAATAAAGTTGCCTGATGGCGCTACGCTTATCAGGCCAACATTCGATATGCGTTGCTGTTCGTTATCTATTTCGAATCCGACGTGTATTCGTATTCGTAATAACCGTAATCCTGATACCCACTGGCACGGCGGAAGATAGAGTTCAGGATCACCCCCTTCACCTGAATGCCGTTTTGCTCAAACCGGCTCAGGCTGGTTTCCACCTCTTTCAACGTATTAACCGCATAACGTGCCACCATCAACGTGGTGCCGACATGACGGCCAACAATCGCCGCATCGGTCACCGCCAGTATTGGCGGGGTATCTATCAGCACCAGGTCATAGTGCTCGCTGGCCCACGTAATCAGTTCGCCAAAGCGTTCACTCATCAGAAGCTCTGAAGGGTTAGGAGGGATTTGTCCGCGAGGGATCAGATCAAAATTCGCAATGGAGGTCGGTTTCGCGCAGGAGGTAATATCTCCCTTACCGACGAGGAGCTCGGACAGACCGTTGACGTTATTGGTCCCCAGCAGTTCGTGGGTATAGCCTTTGCGCATGTCGCAGTCGATCAACAGCACGCGTTTATGAGTCTGGCTAATGACCGCCGCCAGGTTAGCGCAGACAAATGTTTTACCTATCGACGGGCTGACGCCGGTCAGCATCAACACGTTGTTGCGCGCCTGCATCATGGCGAAGTGCAAACTGGTACGCAGGCTGCGGACCGCTTCTATGGCGAGATCCGTTGGATTCCCCACCGCCAGTAACTGGCTTTGTTTGTAGCGCTTCACACCTTTAATGGTCTGAACGTTATCACGCGCTTTTTGCCATTCTGAAAGCGGGATGCTGGCATATACGCTGATGCCATGCTCTTCCAGCGCCTGCGGGCTTTCAATACCGCGATTAAACAGGGAACGCAGCAATACGCCCACCACTGAAAGCATCAAACCAAGAATAATGCTACCGAGAATAATCAACGCCTTTTTCGGCTTCAGCACGCCTGGCTGGGCAATCGCGGGATCGACGATGCGTACATCTCCGACCGTACTCGCCTCGGTGATCTTCAGTTCCTGTTGCTTATTTAACAGCTGCATATAGACCTGTTGACCGGACTCCACATCGCGGGTCAGCCGGACAATTTCCTGCTGCGTTTTCGGCATTGCAGTAACACGTCCGTTCAGCTTGCTTTTCTCATCTTCCAGCGCCTGGCGTTTTTCCAGCAACGTGCGATACGCCGGGTGCGCTTTGGTGAATAACTTGGAGATTTCCGCTTCTTTAAAGGTCAGTTCGTTGAGCTGTGCATCGATATTTACCATGGAGTCCAGCACCGCTTTAGCTTCCAGAGGCAAATCCACGGAGTCTTTATCCTGGCGGAAGGCATTCAGCTTGTTTTCAGCAACGTCCAGACGGTTACGCACCTCAGGCAACTGTTTTGCCAGAAACGCCAGACTTTTAGCGGCCTCTTCTGACTTACGTTCGACGTTTTGTTGCAGATAGTTGCGGGTAATACTGTCGAGGATCTGGCGGATTTGTTCGCGGTCTTCGCCGGTAAAAGTCAGGCTCAATACGCCAGTATCTTTGCCGGTTTCTGTCACCATCAGGTTATTTTGCAGGGTGTTAATCATGCCCAGTGTGGAAAATTTGCTGACGGTAAATTGGCTTTCAGGACTGGCATGAATCGCCTCAACCAGCATCGTCACGCCACCGTGATTCAACAATTGCCCAACCTGACCACGGGCGCTAAATCCCCCATCACTGACTAATTGATAACTTTTGTCGTTCAGCACGCTTAGCGTAAAGGTCTGTTCCTTCATCGCCTTTGGCAGAGTAAAGGTGGTGACATTAACGGTTTCATTCTGGCGCCCCATCAACCGATCCCAGCCTGCGCCAAAAATCGGAAATGTATCTTTCGTCACCGCGATATCCAGATTGAGATCGTCTACCGTTTTTCCCAGTACCAGCCGTGACTGAATGAGCTGAATTTCCGCTTCCGAGGCCGGCGGTTTATTCGACAACGCCGAACCAATATCCTGTACCAGCGAATTCCCGGTATTTTGCTCAATTTGCACCAGCGCATCCGCACTGTAGATCGGCGTGGCAAACAGCGTGTAAACCGCCGCACACACGGCAAAAGCTGCGGTAATGCCGAGCACCCACCAGCGAGCCTCCACCACCGTCCCTACCAGACGACCAATATCGATTTCATCATTGCCCGTAACCGGCGCGGCAGACTGTTTTACTTTTTCTGTCATTGTTTTCCCTGCTCTGCGTTCAATGCCTGAGCCCATTGGCGGGCAGACCGTTCAAGTAATGTGTACACCGCGTCAAACGCATCCCGACTTTTACGGTACGGGTCGGGAATTTCGCGTTCGCTGTCCCAGTGACCAAAGAGCATCACTTTGCCGCGCATCTCCGGCACCATTTCACACAGGGCTGAGATATGGCGTTTTTCCATGGTCAGGATCAGGTCATACTCCCGGCACATGCGTCCCGAGATCTGCCGGGCACAATGATTTTCCAGTGACAGGTTGTGCGCCTGCGCGACGCTGATAGCACAGGGATCCGCACCTTTACCCACCAGCGCCCCGAGACCCGCAGAAGAGACCGTCAATGCCGGATGAAACTTCCTTAACAAGCGTTCCGCCGTTGGGGAACGGCAAATGTTCCCCACACAGACAACTAATATTTTGTTAAACATGACGATTACCAGTTGTGAAGGTCGCTGGCCGTGTCCGTCATATAGCGAACACCGCTAATGGTCGGCAGCAACTGATTGATCAAACGGTTCCAGCGGGCAACCGGTGCGGTCGTGACATACACCACATCGTAAGGCTGGAGTCGGAATGACGTCGCCATCACCAGCGAAGTCGCATCGGACATATCAAGCTGATAGATATTCGCGATCTTGCCGTTGTTCCCGCTTTCGCCTTTCAACGGACGAATAACGAAAATGCCGCTGGCGTTGGAGGTAGTCAGATCGATACCTTCCGCATTGCCAAGCGCTTCAGTGAGCGTCATACCGCTGAAGTCCATTTTGAGGGTGCTCTGCTTTTTCACTTCCCCCATCACGAAGACTTTCAAATCGTCATTACGCGGAACAAACAGAATGTCGCCAGGATAGAGCAGACGGTTCTGGCTCAGATCGCCATTTTGCATCAGCGCTTGCAGTGAAATACGTTGCTCCTGCCCTTTGTGAGTCAGTACAACATTGCGCCAGTCAGCCGCCTCGGTGAGACCGCCTGCGGCGTTAATGGCATCAAGAATGGTAAGCGGTACGTTGGTGATGGCCTGCTGGCCAGATTTGTTCACCTGCCCGGAGACATAAGCCTTCTGCGAGCGGAAAGCGGCGATATTAACGTCCACCTGCGGGTCAGCGATGTACTTCGCTAAGCGCCCGGTAATATCACTACGAATTTCAGCTAACGTTTTTCCCACCACGCTGACTTTGCCAATATAGGGGTAAAACATGGTGCCATCCGGCTGCACCCAGTTGCCGGTATCGCTTGAGCTACGATACTGCCCGGCCGGGGTCGTAAGTTCAGGATGATCCCAGACGGTCACATTCAGGACATCGCCCGGACCGACCCGATACTGATATCCTGCAATCTCCTGCTCCAGCGAAATGTTAGGCTGCGCAACATTCGGACGAGGACGTAATTGCTCGACCAGTCGCGGGGTCAGTGGATAAACATTCACCATCCGATTGATATCAAAATCAGCGTCCTGCTGTTTAATCACATCTTTGCCCATCGTAGACATATTGCTGCCCGGAAGCACGGTACAACCGTTTATCAAGATTACCGATACCAGGACTGGTATCAATTTAAGTTTGGAGTTCATCATTGATTATTTATCACTTTGGCAGAGTAATTATCACGTGCGTTCTAAATAGCGGCTTCGCCTGTACACATTTACCTTGCCGTTAATTGAAAAGGAATTTAACTGGCATCAATCCTAAAAATAATGGATTCATCTGCGGTCTCTTGACAGAATAATTCAGGCTTGTTTTCAGGTGGCCAGACACGCTACCGCCCCTGGCTTCATTAGCTACCAATGCACTGATTAATTTAAATTTTTATCTTCTCCTTTATTTTCATCACATTCAGAACAGCAACGCATCGGGAATAACGTCACTGGTTGATGAGGAAATATTTATCTTTTGATTATTACCGGAAGAATTGTTGCAGCTAAGTGAATAGCAGGCAAGATAACAAGCCTCAGCTCACTTGCTTTTAAGAATAATATTAAGGCTATAATTTATATATTTTTAGGATTTTATCGATATTGACAGCATTGCTAAATAAATACACCACCTGCGATATTTCCTAAATATAATTAGCTAAAGAAAATTATTTCCTGTAGTTACATTACGGCTATTTCCCGCTGGCATCCTGATATAACCACCAGAGAAATCCCTTTCCGGCATTGCATTTTCCGCCAGTTTTACCCATGATCGAATTGTGACAATTGTCATACAACTATGGGTATAGCACTTACTATGGAATGGATTGCCGATCCGTCAATCTGGGCCGGACTCGTCACGCTAATCGTGATCGAACTTGTTCTTGGCATTGATAATCTTGTTTTTATTGCCATCCTCGCGGAGAAACTCCCTCCTGCCCAGCGGGATAAGGCGCGTATTACCGGGCTCCTGCTGGCGATGGTCATGCGACTGCTGCTGCTGGCATCAATATCCTGGCTGGTGACGCTGACTACGCCACTGTTCAGCATTCGCGGCCTCAGTTTCAGCGCGCGCGATCTGATCATGCTGTTCGGCGGTTTCTTCCTGTTGTTTAAAGCCACAATGGAGCTAAACGAACGGCTGGAAGGAAAAGACAGCGACAATCCCACCCAGCGTAAAGGCGCTAAGTTCTGGGGGGTGGTCGCGCAAATAGTGGTTCTGGACGCCATATTCTCTCTGGATTCCGTTATTACAGCCGTCGGGATGGTCGATCACCTGGCGGTGATGATGGCGGCGGTGATTATTGCCATCAGCCTGATGGTGCTCGCCAGCAAGTCGTTGACTCGCTTTGTCAACAGCCACCCAACCATCGTTATTCTGTGCCTGAGCTTCCTGCTGATGATTGGTTTCAGCCTGGTCGCCGAAGGGTTCGGTTTCCACATCCCGAAAGGTTATCTGTACGCCGCTATCGGCTTCTCGGTCATGATCGAAGCCTTGAACCAGCTGGCAATCTTTAACCGTCGTCGCTTCCTGTCAGCCAATCATACCTTGCGCCAGCGCACCGCCGAGGCGGTGATGAGGTTGCTGAGCGGTCAAAAAGAAGATGCCGAACTGGATGCCGAAACCGCTGCTATGCTGGCGGATCACCAGGAAGGACAGATTTTTGCGCCTCAGGAACGGCGGATGATTGAGCGCGTACTGAATCTAAATCAGCGTACCGTCAGCAGCATCATGACCTCACGCCACGACATTGAACACGTCGATCTCAACGCACCCGAAGCAGAAATTCGCGCTTTATTGGAAAAAAACCAGCATACGCGTCTGGTCGTTACCGGGGAAGACGAGCAGGAAGAACTGCTGGGCGTAGTGCATGTCATCGATCTGCTGCAGCAGTCTCTGCGCGGTGAGCCGCTCGACTTACGCGTTCTGATTCGTCAGCCGCTGGTGTTCCCGGAAACGCTGCCGCTGCTTCCGGCGCTGGAGCAGTTCCGTAATGCCCGCACGCACTTCGCTTTTATTGCTGATGAATTTGGTTCTGTCGAAGGGATCGTGACACTCAGTGACGTGATGGAAACCATCGCCGGTAATCTGCCAAATGAAGTAGAAGAGATTGATGCCCGCCATGATATTCAAAAAAATGCTGATGGTTCGTGGACGGCTAACGGTCACATGCCGCTGGAAGATCTGGTGCAGTACGTCCCTATTCCGTTAGATGAAAAGCGTGAATATCACACCATTGCCGGGCTTTTGATGGAATATTTACAGCGTATTCCGAAAACCGGAGAGGAAGTTCAGGTTGGCGACTACCGACTAAAAACCTTGCAGGTGGAAAACCATCGCGTGCAAAAAGTCCAGTTGATACCGCTACACAGTGAAGAAGAGATGGATTACGAGGTGTAAATCACCCGCCGGATGGCGCATCAGCCGCCATCCGGCAATTTGAATCAGAGTTTATCCAGCAACTTCTTAACATCTTTACCGTTGCGGGAGTCTTTATTGCGATCGGCCCAATCGTTCAGACGACGTTTCGCTTCATCCTGCAGATGCTTACGCAACAGCTGATCAACCTGCAAGTTATAGTTCAGCGCCTGCCACTGGCCATAAACCCTGAGAGGAACCGGCGTGGCTTTCAGGAACTTAATCAGCTTGCTTTCGCCATCCCAGCCGCCCAGCACGCGAATGTTAAACTGCGTGTCGCAATTCTGCTTCACCAGATCTAACGTCCCCTTGCCCGTCAGCGCAAGCATCGCAGACTCACCGGCCATGTTATCCAGCGTAACCTCGCCGTTATCCAGCGTCAGATCGGTTACAAAGCGATCCAGTCGGGTGACGTTATCCAGGTTTTGCTGTGATTTAACATCACCGCCGCTGCGTTCTACGGCTTGTTGTATCATCTGCTGGAAGTTCATCCCTTCCATTCGCGTATCGCTCATTTCGACATGGGCCTGGCCTTGCCAGCTATGACGAAACGCCTGGGCGTCAATATCCGAGCCGGAAAAATCTCCCGCCAGTGACAGCTTACCGGTCAGCGCGATGGGGTAGTTGAAGGCTTTCAGGATTGTGCCAATTTCTACACCTTCCAGTCGCGGATGAAAGACTGCTCGCGGCTCATCTTTTCTGGCGTCCAACGTACCGGGAAGCGAAACATGTCCACCGTCATTTTTCCCTTCCAGTTGCACGACCTTCAGTAAGCCGAACTGGTTATCTATTTTTGCCGAGACATTCTCAAACGCCATTTTACGCCACAATACCTTGTCAGCCTGTAACGTGATGTCTGCCGAGAATCCCTTGAGTCCCTGGTAAGAGACAGCATCAACCTGCGAAGCAATGACGGGACGCGCCAGCGTCGCCTGACTCTGACCTTGCTGAACCTCACCGTTTGTCGCTGCCACAGCATCGCGTTGCACCATCAGATTGTCCAGATTGAGCTGACCAAATTTCAGGTCGACGAGCCATTCGGGTTTATCTAACAACGACACCTGGGCTTGCCCGGCGAGAGAGCTGTCGTTAGCGGTCAAATGAATCTGGCTAAACGCGAGCTGTTTTTTCTCTTCCAGCCACTGCGCCTGAAGCTGCCCCTCACCTTTAATTCCCTGCGACGGTAGATCGGCCCCCTGTAGTTGCCAGCTTAACTGCTCAATATTAGCGGACAAATTATGCGGGTAGTCGGAGGCATCGACGGTGCCGTTTAAGGATAACGCAAGGTCACGCTGATCGCGGTTCACGCGCCCGGAGAAATCAAACGTACCACGGTGTTGGCTATCCTGTTCCATCTCCAGACGAATATCGCGAACCGTAACCTGCTCGTCGTCTTCATGCTGGAATACCAGAACGCTGTCGGCCACGCGCAGACTAGCGATATCAAACGACCATCCTTTGTCTTCCGCCAGATCGGGCAATGTATTGTCTTTGGGAGCAACGGGCGCATCTTGTCCACGCACCGCCTCAGTTTGCGGGGTCAGTTGAATCACAGCCCCCTTGAGCATCACCTGCTTCACGCTGAGCTGATGACTCAACAACGGCCACAACGCGACGTCGAGACGCATATTGTCGGCACGAATCAGGGGTTCACTGGCACCTTCTGCGGTTAACACCATGCGTCCCGAGAGGATGCTCAACTGAGGCCATACGTGCCAACGCAGAGGACCATCCAACTGCAGCTGATATCCGCTACGCACAGCAACCTGCTTGACCATATACGCACGGAAATCATTCGGATTCACCAACAGTACTAACGCAGAAAAACCGGCCACCAGCACAACCAGCAGGATCATCAGCGTTGTCAGAAATCGTCTCATGCTATCCCCAATGGACTGAAAACATTCAGTCTTTATCGATCCGGCTGGCAACAGCGCCCTGCTGATCGCGATACTTTGCATCCTGACGACGGTTGTAAGGTCGCGCAGCTGGACCGGAAAGCGGTTCGAAACTCAACGCGCCAATCGGCATGCCTGGGCGCAGGGCCAGCGGTAATTTTCCGGAGTTGTAGAATTCCAGTACGATGCACCCTGACCAGCCCGGATCGATACGGTGTGCGGTAACGTGTACCATCAGTCCCAGACGCGCTAATGAAGAACGTCCATCTAACCAACCGACGAGATCGGAAGGCAACGTCACGGATTCGAACGTCACCGCCAGCGCAAGTTCACCCGGATGCAGGAAAAATGCCTCGCCGTCCTTGAGGACGATTTCATCGCTCATTACACGATCCAGCGCGGCGCTGACTTCATCTTTCGGTCCACTCAAATCGATATACGCCGCCGTATGACCGCGGAACGTACGGAATTTGTTACCAAGACGCACATCTACCGTGGCGCCATTGATTCGCTCGACAGGAGGGCGTGGAGTGATCGACAGGCGACCTTCATCCAACCAGGCTTCAATATCTCGGTCACATAAACGCATGGCACTTTCTCCTTTCGTGCTTCAACCCCTTAATGCCAGGTGCGTTAAGGGTGAACCAGGTTATCACTGAACGGTACACAATTCGCTGAACTTATTCAAAGAACTGGCTGATTTTAGCCTTCAGAATATCGATGGCGATGCGGTTTTTACCCCCGCGCGGCACGATGATGTCGGCGTATTGTTTTGAAGGCTCAATAAATTGCAGGAACATTGGACGTACGGTTTTTTGGTATTGCGCCATCACCGAATCCATAGAACGACCACGCTCGTTCACATCCCGTTTAATACGGCGCATCAGGCAAATATCCAGCGGCGTATCAACAAAAATAGAGAAGTTCATCTCGTCACGCAAACGCGCGTCTGTCAGCAGCAGAATGCCCTCCAGGATGATCACTTTCTTGGGTTCGATATGAATAGTGTCTTGCGTGCGCGTATGCTCAACATAGCTGTAAACGGGGAGTTCAATGGCGCTTCCGCGTTTAAGCGTTTGTAGATGTTGAAACAACAGGCTGTGATCCATCGCGTTCGGATGGTCGTAGTTGGTTTTTACACGTTCTTCCATCGACAGATGGCTTTGATCTTTGTAATAGCTGTCTTCGGGAATAACGCCAATATGTTCGTCACCGACTTGTTCACGTAATTCGCGATAAAGCGTGCTGGCAATAAGACTCTTGCCGGAAGCCGATGCACCGGCGATGCCGATAATGACGCACTGATGGGACTGATCAGTCATAAATTTAGCGACCTGATTAACCTGGATGTAAGGAAGGGCGGCGTCGAAACGCCAAACGCGGCAATTATAGGGATTTCAGCGGCGCGATGCCAGTCCAGCCTGCACCAATGCTTTCCTTGTCGCAAATTAAAATGATCAGTTTTAAAGCAGGTGCTAAATTTATCTATCAGCCTTAGGAATTAATAGCTTGAGAGTGTTAATTTATGAGCAGCTGGCGTATAAATTGTAAATTGTTTGTACTAGCATAATCGCAGATTAAACATGATGTATCCGGCATATCTCCCGGACGACATCGGCTATTTGGGTAGAGTGGTAATGAGTAAACAATCCCAACATGTTTTAGTTACCTTACCTCATCCTCTACTGCGCATGGCCAGTTTAGGTCTGGTGGCTTTCATTTTTACGCTATTCTCGCTGGAACTGTCACGTTTCGGTGCGCAACTGGCCCCGCTTTGGTTCCCAACGTCAATCATGATGGTGGCTTTTTACCGTCATGCGGGAAAGATGTGGCCGGGAATCGCGCTGGCTTGTTCATTTGGTAATATCGGCGCGTCTTTACTCTTCTTCCCCGGTGAATCGCTGAGCTTCACCTATACGGCCATCAACATTATTGAGGCTATCGTTGGCGCAATGCTATTGCGTAAACTGTTGCCCTGGTACAACCCCTTACAAAATCTTAACGACTGGGCGCGCCTGGCATTTGGCAGCGCCGTGGTTCCCCCTGTGTTGGGCGGCTTGTTACTGTGGTTATTGCTGCCAAAGGAAACCTCGTTAAATACTTTTCTTATTTGGGTTCTGTCAGAATCCATCGGCGCGCTGGCGCTGGTGCCGTTAGGTTTGCTGTTTAAGCCCCATTATCTGCTTCGCCACCGCGACCCGCGGTTACTGCTGGAAACCGTCATCACACTTCTGGTGACCTTGACGTTCAGTTGGTTGTCCATGATGTATCTTCCATGGCCTTTTACCTGCGTTATCGTCCTGTTGATGTGGAGCGCTGTTCGCCTGCCGCGAATGGAGGCATTTTTAATTTTCCTCAGCACCGTGATGATGGTCTCGATGATGTTGGCCGCAGACCCTTCTCTGCTCTACATCCCCAAACCCAACTTGATGACCAGCCTGCCGTGGCTGCCGTTTTTGATGATCCTGCTGCCGGCCAATATGATGACGATGGTGATGTACGCGTTTCGGGCCGAACGCAAACATATCTCTGAAAGCGAAACGCGCTTTCGCAATGCCATGGAATATTCCGCGATTGGCATGGCGCTCGTAGGGACGGAGGGGCAATGGCTCCAGGCGAATAAAGCGTTGTGCCAGTTTCTGGGCTACAGCCAGGATGAGCTACGTTCGCTAACCTTCCAGCAATTAACCTGGCCGGAAGATCTGAATAATGATCTCGAACAGCTGGATATGCTGGCACGCGGGGAAATCAACAGCTACTCCATGGAAAAACGCTATTACACGCGCTCCGGTGATGTCGTCTGGGCCTTGCTGGCCGTTTCGTTGGTGCGTCATAGCGACAATACCCCCCTCTACTTTATTGCGCAGGTTGAGGATATTAACGATCTGAAGCATACCGAGTGGATTAACAAGCGGCTGATGGAGCGCATTACCCTCGCCAACGAAGCCGGGGGAATTGGCATCTGGGAATGGGAACTGCAGCCTGACGTAATCAGTTGGGATAAGCGCATGTTTGATTTGTATGAAGTCCCTGCGCATATCAAACCCAGCTGGCAAATCTGGTATGACTGCGTTGTGCCCGAAGATCGTGAACATGCTAAAAATGTCATTCGCGATTCGCTGGCCGCCCGGGCTCCCTTTAAGCTCGAGTTTCGTATTGCGGTCAAAGATGGGGTGCGGCATATCCGCTCACTGGCAAACCGGGTACTGAATAAAGACGGTGAAGTTGAACGCTTTCTTGGCATCAATATGGATATGACCGAGGTGAAGCAGCTTAACGAAGCGCTGTATCAGGAAAAAGAACGGCTGCACATTACGCTGGATTCGATTGGCGAAGCGGTGATTTGTATTGATGTTGATATGAACGTGACCTTTATGAATCCGGTCGCAGAGAAAATGAGCGGCTGGCAGCAAGAAAGCGCCATCGGCATTCCGCTGCTGACGGTGCTGCGTATTACTTTCGGCGACAACGGCCCGCTGATGGAAAATATCTACAGTGCTGACATGTCGCGTACGGCCATCGAGCAGGAAGTCGTTCTGCATTGTCGCAACGGCAGCAGTTATGACATTCAGTACAGCATCACCCCCCTTAGTACTCTCGATGGCGGCAGCATTGGCTCGGTGCTGGTGATTCAGGATGTCACCGAATCACGTAAAATGCTGCGCCAGCTTAGCTACAGCGCCTCGCATGACGATCTGACGCAGTTGGCAAACCGGGTCAGCTTCGAAAATCATCTCAAACAGTTACTGCATACGGTTCACGACACGCACCAACAGCATGCTTTGGTTTTTATCGATCTCGATCGTTTTAAAGCCGTAAACGATAGCGCCGGTCACGCCGCAGGCGATGCCCTGCTACGCGAACTCTCTTCACTGATGCTAAGCATGCTGCGTTCCAGCGATATGCTGGCGCGCCTTGGCGGCGACGAGTTTGGTCTGTTGCTGCCGGATTGTAATATCGAAAGCGCCCGCTTTATCTCAGGTCGCATCATCAGCGCCATCAACGATTATCATTTCATGTGGGAAGGCCGCTTGCACCGCATTGGCGCCAGTGCGGGGATTACGCTCATTGATGAAAAAAACCATGTCGCCAGCGACGTCATGTCTCAAGCGGATATTGCCTGTTATGCGGCGAAGAACAGTGGGCGTGGGCGAGTCTGCGTTTATGAACCCCAGCAAAGCGAGGCTCATGCTGCGCGAAGCCAGCTGTCATTGGATGAACAAAGACATACCATTACGCACAATCCAATGTTAATCATCGCCAGGGGCGTGGCCTCCCCGCGTATACCGGAGACGTTCAGCTTTTGGCTCCTCTCGCTACGTTTAGGGACAGCTGAAGGGGAGATTATTGAAGAACACGCTTTCCGTGCCGGGCTGGTCGATCCTACATTGAATCAGGCGCTTGACCGCCGGGTATTTACCGAATTCTTCCAGAGTGCTGCCCCGGCCGTCGCCAGTAAGGGACTCAGCATTGCCCTGCCCCTTTCCGCCGCCGGGCTGCTGAATACAGAACTTGTTGACGAGCTGCTGGGGCAACTGCAAAGAAGTCCGTTACCACCACGACTGCTGCACCTGACCGTTCCGTCTAACGTGATAAAAACAAACCCAACGCAGGCTATATCCACATTACATCGACTGCGTCAGTGCGGATGTCGAATTATTCTAAGTCATGTCGGTCGCGATTTAGAACTGTTTGACAACCTGAAGTATCGCATGGTTGATTACCTGCTGCTCGACAGCGAGCTAAGCGCCAGCGTCCACGGTAACTTGATTGACGAAATGTGGGTGTCCATTATCCAGGGCCATGCTCAGCGTCTGGACATTAAAACCATCGCCGGCCCGGTGCAGTTGCCGCTGATCATGGATGCGCTTTCTGGCATCGGGATTGATATGATTTATGGCGATATCATTGCCGACGCCCAACCGCTGGATCTGCTACTGAATACCAGTAATTTCGCCATCAACTGACGGCTGCCAGCCATCCGTATACCAGATATGTAATAACGCATAGGAGCGCCAGGGTTTCCAGCGCTCTGCATACCGCCGTATCTGGGCGGGCGTCATGCCGGCAAAACGTTGTTTAATCAGATAGTCATCCGGCAGAAAAACATCTTTCGCCTGCCAGCCCCGCAGCGCAAAGTAGTTGGCGGTCCAGCGCCCTATTCCGGGGAACGTTTGCAGATGTTTGACGCCTTGCTCGATATCGGCAGGCGCTTGCGTCGCAAGCGTTCCATCCAGCGTCGCGCGAGCCAGATGAATTAACGCTTCAGCGCGTTTGAGCGGCATCCCTAACGCTTTCAGGTGTAATGGTTCGGCATCAGCGAGCGCTTCAGGGGTAGGGAAACACACATACTCTGGGGCATCCTCCAGCGTTTGCCCATAAGTATGCGCCACTTTCGCCGTCAGTTTCGCCGCCATAGCCACGCTGACTAACTGCCCTAAAATCGCTCGTACTCCTTGTTCAAAAGCATCGACACTGCCCGGCAAACGCAGTCCCGGACGCGCTGCTCCAAGGCTTCCCAGCGCGCTGGCTATTTGCTGCGGCCAACAGGTAAGATCGAATAAACGTGTCATTTTAGCCAGACACTCTGCGGCAACCGGCTGTAGCCCCTGACTCAACGTCACGTGTAGTTGATGGGTGTGTAGGTCCGGTATCACGCGCACCAGACCACGATGATTCCCGACGGACAGGCTTCTGACATAACGCAGATCCCCCACGGTTTCTACCCCTTCCACCGCACGGGCGGCCAGGAACCCTAGCATCCAGGGCCAGTCGTAAGGCGGTTGCCAACTCAGCGTGAACATTGCATTTTCCTTTTCCAGCAAACCTACAGCATAAACGGTATTCAAACGATACGCCTTGCTTTCATATTCCAGTTGTCGGGACGTCAACATTTCGTTAAAGTCACGCCCCTTCTTCACTGGCATGGGGATTTTTACGGTGTTAATTGGTTTTGACTACGGTACGGCAAACTGTTCAGTGGCCGTTATGCGAGACGGGCAGCCACAGTTGCTCAAAATGGAAAATAACAGCACGCTTCTGCCCTCAATGCTTTGTGCGCCAACGCGCGAAGCGGTCAGCGAATGGCTGTATCGGCATCACGACGTTCCAACCACGGATGATGAAACGCAGGCGTTATTGCGCCGTGCGATGCGCTATAACCGTGAAGAAGATATCGAGGTTAATGCCAACAGCGTGCAGTTCGGTCTGGCTTCGCTGGGTCACTATATAGACGATCCGGAAGAGGTGTACTTCGTTAAATCACCAAAATCCTTTCTCGGTGCCAGCGGTCTGAAACCGCAGCAGGTTGCGCTGTTTGAGGATCTGGTCTGTGCCATGATGCTGCATATTCGTAATCAGGCACAAAGCCAGTTGCCGGAAGCCATCACCCAGGCCGTTATTGGTCGCCCAATCAACTTCCAGGGTTTAGGTGGCGATGACGCCAATATTCAGGCGCAAGGTATCCTTGAACGTGCGGCAAAACGCGCTGGTTTTCAGGATGTCGTCTTTCAGTACGAACCGGTAGCAGCTGGTCTGGATTACGAAGCCACGCTGCAGGAAGAAAAACGCGTATTGGTCGTGGACATTGGCGGGGGTACAACCGACTGTTCATTGTTGCTGATGGGACCACAATGGCATCAACGCGCCGATCGCGAAAACAGCCTGCTGGGGCACAGCGGCTGCCGCGTAGGCGGGAACGATCTGGATATTGCGCTGGCCTTTAAACACTTGATGCCGCTCCTCGGCATGGGTGGAGAAACGGAAAAAGGCATCGCCTTACCTATTCTGCCCTGGTGGAACGCGGTCGCGATTAACGATGTCCCCGCGCAAAGTGAGTTCTACAGTAGTGCCAACGGACGCTTATTAAACGATCTTGTACGTGACGCCCGGGAAGCCGATAAAGTCGCGCTGTTGCTCAAAGTCTGGCGCGAGCGTCTGAGCTACCGCCTGGTGCGCAGCGCAGAAGAGAGCAAAATCGCGCTGTCCGACCAGAACATAGTTACGGCGGCAATACCGTTTATCAGCGAAACGCTGGCCACCGATATCAGTCAACACGGACTGGAAACAGCGCTTAATCAGCCCCTGGCGCGCATTCTCGAGCAGGTGCAACTGGCGCTGGAAAACGCGCAAGAAAAACCGGACGTGATTTACCTGACCGGCGGCAGCGCGCGTTCACCGCTGCTCAAAAAAGCTCTCGCAGAGCAGCTTCCGGGGATCCCAATTGCCGGTGGCGATGATTTCGGTTCCGTTACTGCTGGACTGGCCCGCTGGGCTGAGGTTGTTTTCCGCTAAGCCGCTCGCAAGCTGAAAGGTGTGCATATTGACATCACCGTTGCTGTGGCTTATTTTCAGGAGTGAGGGTTAGGGAAGGTTTCCCCTCCCCCTGGTGTCTTAGTAAGCCGGTAAGCTAATGACTAAGAGTATCACCAGTATGATGACGTACTTCATCATAACCCTTTCCTTATTTTGGCCCCTTCCTCGGGAGGGGCTTTCCCGTTCCAGCGTCCCGCTGAAATCTCTGGCTTACCTCCTTTTTGCCTTGAACGCACTCTAACGCACTATATCTTGTTCGCCGTTTTCAGCGCTAAATGTTGCGTAACGCCTCGCAAAGCCGCATCAGCATTCAGACGAATCCCGACAGTGTTTCATAATTCCTCCATTTTTCTCCCTTGTTCGCTGGCTAAACTAGTATCATTCCGCGAATCGTTTCAGGATGAGAAACCCATAACAATGAAAGGCAGTAACAAATCCCGCTGGGTGATAGCAACTGTGATCGTCGTGACCGCCATCGCCGCATTCTGGTTCTGGCAAAGCCGCAGTGAACCCCAGGGCACCGCACCCGGCGCGACCAAACCAGCACAGCACTCGCCAGGAGCTGGGCGTCGTGGTATGCGTTCCGGGCCGTTGGCTCCCGTTCAGGCCGCCACCGCCACCGAGGAAGCCGTTCCACGTTATCTGACGGGGCTGGGCACTATTACTGCCGCCAATACCGCTACGGTGCGAAGCCGGGTAGATGGCCAGCTCATCGCGTTACACTTCGCGGAAGGGCAACAGGTAAAAGCCGGCGACTTGCTGGCAGAGATAGACCCCAGCCAATTTAAAGTTGCTCTGGCTCAGGCGCAGGGGCAACTGGCAAAAGATAAAGCCACGCTGGCGAATGCCCGTCGCGATCTTGCGCGTTATCAGCAGTTGGTAAAAACCAATCTGGTCTCCCGCCAGGAGCTGGATGCCCAACAGGCGCTGGTAAATGAGACGTTAGGGACAATCAAAGCGGATGAAGCCAGCGTCGCCAGCGCCCAATTGCAGCTCGACTGGAGCCGTATAACCGCGCCTGTCGATGGACGGGTCGGTCTGAAACAGGTGGATGTTGGCAACCAGATTTCCAGCGGTGATACCACCGGCATCGTCGTCATTACACAAACCCACCCCATCGACTTGATATTCACCTTACCCGAAAACGACATCGCCACCATGTTGCGGGCGCAAAAATCGGGGAACCCGCTGAAGGTCGAAGCCTGGGACCGTACTAATTCGCAAAAACTCAGCGAAGGCGTCCTGCTGAGCCTCGACAATCAAATCGACGCAACCACCGGAACCATCAAAGTTAAGGCCCGGTTTAACAATCAGGATGATGCCTTATTCCCGAACCAGTTCGTTAACGCCCGCATGCTGGTCGACACGGAACAAAATGCCGTTGTCATCCCCACTGCTGCCCTGCAAATGGGTAATGAAGGTCACTTTGTCTGGGTGCTGAACAGCGACAATAACGTCAGTAAACACCTGGTTAAACCGGGTATCCAGGATAGCCAGAAAGTGGTGATTGCCGCCGGACTGTCCGTGGGCGATCGCGTAGTGACCGACGGTATTGACCGCCTGACGGAAGGGGCCAAAGTTGAAGTCGTAGAGGCGCACGACACCTCTGTAACAGACGAAAAAACTACGCCGCGCGGCTACGGAAAAAAAGGAGCTAACTCCTGATGCAGGTGTTACCTCCTGGCAACTCAGGCGGCCCATCGCGCCTGTTTATTCTGCGCCCCGTCGCCACCACGCTGCTGATGGTCGCCATTTTATTGGCAGGTATTATTGGTTATCGCTTCCTGCCGATCGCCGCTTTACCAGAAGTGGATTACCCCACAATTCAGGTCGTAACGCTCTACCCCGGTGCCAGCCCGGACGTTATGACTTCGGCGGTGACCGCGCCGCTTGAGCGTCAGTTTGGACAAATGTCCGGCTTAAAACAGATGTCCTCGCAAAGCTCCGGCGGTGCTTCGGTCGTCACGTTGCAGTTTCAACTGACGCTCCCGTTGGATGTCGCCGAGCAGGAAGTTCAGGCTGCCATTAATGCCGCCACCAATTTATTACCGGGCGATCTGCCCAACCCGCCGGTTTACAGCAAGGTAAACCCGGCGGATCCACCGATCATGACGCTGGCTGTCACCTCCAGCGCGATGCCGATGACGCAGGTGGAAGATATGGTCGAAACCCGCGTCGCCCAGAAAATCTCTCAGGTTTCCGGCGTGGGTCTGGTGACGCTTTCCGGTGGGCAACGTCCGGCTGTCCGCGTGAAGCTTAATGCGCAGGCCATTGCCGCGCTCGGTCTGACCAGCGAAACCATCCGTACGGCCATTACCGGCGCCAACGTCAACTCGGCTAAAGGCAGTCTTGATGGCCCAACGCGCGCCGTCACGCTCTCAGCTAACGACCAGATGCAGTCTGCGGATGAATATCGTCAGCTTATTATTGCCTATAAAAACGGCGCGCCGGTTCGTCTGGGCGATGTCGCGAGCGTTGAGCAAGGGGCAGAAAATAGCTGGCTGGGCGCATGGGCCAATAAGCAACAAGCCATTGTGATGAATGTTCAGCGCCAGCCGGGGGCAAACATCATTTCCACTGCTGACAGCATCCGCCAAATGTTGCCGCAGCTCACTGAAAGCCTGCCTAAATCAGTAAAGGTCAGCGTGCTTTCCGATCGTACAACCAATATTCGTGCATCCGTAGCCGACACCCAGTTTGAGCTGATGCTGGCGATTGCGCTGGTTGTTATGATTATCTACCTGTTTCTGCGCAATATCCCGGCAACGATTATACCCGCGGTCGCCGTGCCGCTGTCGCTAATTGGCACCTTCGCGGTAATGGTTTTTCTTGATTTCTCTATCAATAACCTGACCTTAATGGCGCTAACCATCGCCACCGGCTTTGTGGTGGATGACGCCATCGTGGTGATTGAGAACATTTCACGTTATATCGAAAAAGGCGAAAAACCGCTGACCGCCGCCCTGAAAGGTGCGGGCGAGATTGGTTTTACCATCATCTCTCTGACATTTTCGCTGATCGCCGTGCTGATCCCACTGTTGTTTATGGGCGATATTGTCGGGCGATTGTTCCGCGAGTTTGCCGTAACGCTGGCCGTGGCGATCCTGATTTCTGCGGTAGTGTCGCTCACCCTCACGCCGATGATGTGCGCCCGCATGCTCAGTCAGGCATCGTTACGTAAACAGAACCGCTTCTCTCGCGCTTCGGAACGGATGTTTGATCGCGTCATCGCCGGGTACGGCCACTGGCTGGCAAAGGTGCTCAACCATCCGTGGCTGACGCTCAGCGTGGCGCTTGGCACGCTGGCGCTGAGCGTCATGCTGTGGGTCTTTATTCCAAAAGGCTTCTTCCCGATACAGGATAACGGCATCATCCAGGGCACGCTGCAGGCACCGCAGTCCAGCTCGTTTGCCAGCATGGCCCAGCGTCAGCGTCAGGTCTCAGATGTCATCCTGCAAGATCCGGCGGTTGAGAGCCTGACCGCTTTTGTTGGCGTGGACGGCACCAATCCGGCATTAAACAGCGCACGTATGCAAATCAACCTTAAGCCACTGGATGAACGCGACGATCGCGTGCAGAAAGTGATCGCGCGGTTACAAGAGGCAGTAAACAACGTTCCCGGCGTCGACCTCTATCTGCAGCCTACGCAAGACCTGACGATTGATACTCAGGTCAGCCGGACGCAATATCAATTCACGCTGCAAGCAACCTCCCTGGATGCGCTCAGCACCTGGGTTCCCCAACTGTTGGAAAAGCTACAACAGCTACCGCAGGTGTCTGATGTCAGCAGTGACTGGCAGGACAAAGGGCTGGTAGCCTATGTGAACGTCAATCGCGACAGCGCCAGCCGTTTAGGTATCAGCATGGCAGATGTCGATAACGCCCTGTACAACGCCTTCGGCCAACGCCTGATTTCAACCATCTATACGCAGGCAAACCAGTATCGCGTCGTGTTAGAACATGACACCGACACGACGCCAGGGCTTGCGGCTATGGAGACTATTCGTCTGACCAGTAGCGACGGCGGCGTGGTGCCGCTCAGCGCTATCGCCAGCATTGAACAGCGTTTTGCCCCGCTGTCGATTAACCATCTCGATCAGTTTCCGGTGACAACCATCTCGTTCAATGTGCCAGACGACTATTCATTGGGCGATGCGGTACAGGCGATTCTGGATGCCGAAAAAACGCTTAACCTGCCAGCGAACATTACCACCCAGTTTCAGGGCAGTACGTTGGCCTTCCAGGCCGCGCTGGGTAACACTATCTGGCTGATTGTGGCGGCGGTTGTCGCGATGTATATCGTACTCGGCGTGCTGTATGAAAGCTTTATTCACCCGATTACCATTCTTTCCACGCTGCCCACGGCAGGCGTTGGCGCACTGCTGGCGTTAATGATTGCCGGCAGCGAACTGGACGTCATTGCGATTATCGGCATTATTTTGCTCATCGGTATCGTCAAGAAAAACGCCATCATGATGATCGACTTTGCCCTGGCCGCAGAGCGCGAACAGGGTATGGCGCCGCGTGAAGCTATTTTCCAGGCCTGTCTGCTGCGTTTTCGCCCGATCCTGATGACCACGCTGGCGGCGCTGCTGGGCGCATTGCCCCTGATGTTAAGCACCGGCGTGGGCGCAGAGTTACGCCGTCCATTAGGGATTGGCATGGTCGGCGGTCTACTGGTAAGCCAGGTATTAACCCTGTTCACCACCCCAGTGATTTATCTGCTGTTTGACCGTTTATCGCTGTATGTGAAAAGCCGCTTCCCACGTCAGGAAGAGGAAGCGTAAATGAAATTTTTCGCGCTTTTCATTCATCGTCCGGTGGCGACTATTCTCATTTCTGTGGCCATCACTCTGTGCGGCATACTGGGCTTTCGTCTGCTACCGGTGGCCCCGCTGCCGCAGGTGGATTTCCCGGTGATTATGGTCAGCGCCTCATTACCCGGCGCGTCTCCCGAAACGATGGCCTCCTCTGTCGCCACCCCGCTGGAACGCTCTCTGGGCCGCATCGCGGGCGTGAACGAAATGACTTCAAGCAGTTCGCTTGGCAGCACACGCATTATTCTCGAATTTAAATTCGACCGAGACATCAACGGCGCTGCGCGAGACGTTCAGGCCGCAATCAACGCCGCACAAAGCCTGCTGCCTAGCGGAATGCCCAGTCGCCCAACGTACCGCAAAGCTAACCCTTCCGACGCGCCGATCATGATCCTGACGCTCACTTCTGATACGTATTCCCAGGGTGAACTGTACGATTTTGCGTCGACCCAACTGGCGCAAACCATCGCGCAAATCGACGGCGTGGGTGACGTGGACGTGGGAGGAAGTTCTCTGCCTGCCGTGCGCGTAGGACTCAACCCGCAAGCGCTGTTTAACCAGGGCGTATCGCTGGACGACGTGCGTAGCGCAATCGACAACGCCAACGTGCGTAAACCGCAGGGAGCTATCGAGAGTGACACCCATCGTTGGCAGGTACAAACCAACGATGAGCTGAAAACGGCAGCCGAATACCAACCTATTATCATCCACTACAATAACGGCGCTGCGGTGCGGTTAAGTGACGTTGCGTCTGTGAGCGACTCGGTACAGGACGTGCGCAACGCGGGGATGACCAATGCCAAACCGGCCATTCTGCTGATGATCCGCAAGCTGCCGGAAGCCAATATCATTCAGACGGTAGACAGCATTCGGGCTAAATTGCCGGAATTACAAACGCTGGTCCCGGCCGCCATCGATCTGCAAATCGCCCAGGACCGCTCGCCGACCATTCGCGCCTCGCTGGAGGAAGTTGAACAGACGCTGATTATCTCCGTGGCGCTGGTTATCCTGGTGGTCTTTGTCTTTCTGCGTTCCGGACGTGCAACACTCATCCCCGCCGTCGCGGTTCCGGTCTCGCTAATCGGCACATTTGCCGCCATGTATTTGTGCGGATTCAGCCTGAACAACCTGTCGTTAATGGCGCTAACCATTGCCACGGGTTTTGTCGTCGATGACGCCATCGTGGTACTGGAAAACATAGCCCGCCACCTCGAGGCGGGAATGAAACCACTTCAGGCCGCGCTACAGGGCACGCGCGAGGTGGGCTTTACGGTTCTCTCCATGAGCCTGTCGCTGGTCGCGGTATTCCTACCGCTGTTGCTGATGGGCGGCCTGCCGGGGCGATTGCTGCGTGAATTTGCCGTCACGCTGTCGGTGGCAATCGGCATTTCCCTGCTGGTGTCACTGACATTAACGCCAATGATGTGTGGCTGGATGCTCAAATCCAGCGCCCCGCGCGAACAAACGCGTAAGCGGGGATTTGGTCGCGTGTTAGTGGCGCTGCAACAGGGTTACGGCACATCGCTTAAATGGGTACTGCGCCATACGCGACTGGTGGGCGTGGTACTACTCGGCACCATTGCGCTAAACATTTGGCTCTACATTTCCATCCCAAAAACCTTCTTCCCTGAGCAGGATACAGGCGTATTGATGGGCGGGATCCAGGCTGACCAAAGCATCTCTTTCCAGGCGATGCGCGGCAAACTGCAAGACTTTATGCAGATCATCCGCGACGATCCGGCGGTGAATAACGTCACTGGCTTCACCGGTGGTTCCCGGGTCAATAGCGGGATGATGTTTATTACCCTCAAACCACGCGATGAACGCCGTGAAAGCGCTCAACAGGTGATCGACCGCCTGCGCGTCGCGCTGGCCAAAGAGCCGGGCGCGAATCTGTTTCTGATGGCGGTGCAGGATATTCGCGTCGGTGGACGCCAGGCCAACGCCAGCTATCAGTACACACTGCTGTCCGACGATCTGGCGGCGCTACGTGAATGGGAACCTAAAATTCGCAAGGCGTTAGCCGCCCTGCCCCAACTGGCGGATGTCAACTCCGATCAACAGGACAATGGCGCGGAGATGAATCTGATTTACGATCGCGACATCATGTCGCGTCTGGGAATCGATGTTGCCGCCGCCAACAGCCTGTTGAATAACGCTTTCGGACAACGGCAGATTTCGACAATTTATCAACCGATGAACCAGTACAAAGTGGTGATGGAGGTTGATCGACGTTACACCCAGGACATCAGCGCGCTGGACAAAATGTTCGTCATCAACAATGACGGTAAGGCGATCCCGTTATCGTACTTTGCCAAATGGCAACCGGCGAATGCCCCGCTGTCGGTGAATCATCAGGGCTTGTCCGCCGCGTCAACGGTGTCGTTTAACCTGCCGACAGGCTCTTCACTTTCTGAAGCGACGGAGGCCATCAACAGAACGATGACCCAGCTTGGCGTTCCCTCGACGGTTCGCGGCAGTTTTGCCGGTACGGCACAGGTCTTTCAGGACACCATGAACTCGCAGGTGATCCTGATTATCGCCGCCATCGCAACGGTCTACATCGTGTTGGGCATGTTGTATGAAAGTTATGTTCACCCGCTGACTATTCTTTCCACACTGCCTTCGGCGGGCGTTGGGGCTTTACTGGCGCTGGAGCTGTTCAATGCCCCGTTCAGCCTAATCGCCCTGATAGGGATCATGCTATTAATTGGCATTGTGAAGAAAAACGCCATCATGATGGTCGATTTTGCGTTGGAAGCGCAGAGAAACGGTAAGTTGCCACCGGAGGAAGCCATTTTCCAGGCTTGCCTGTTACGCTTTCGCCCAATAATGATGACCACGCTGGCTGCGCTGTTTGGCGCGCTGCCGCTTGTGTTATCCGCAGGTGATGGCTCCGAACTGCGCCAGCCTTTGGGGATCACCATTGTCGGCGGGCTGGTGGTTAGTCAACTCCTGACGCTGTACACCACACCCGTGGTGTATCTCTTTTTCGACCGTCTGCGTCTGCGTTTTTCACGTAAAAATAGCAAACCGGTAGCAGAGTTATGACAGAACTTCCCGACAGCACCCGCTGGCAACTTTGGATTGTGGCATTCGGCTTTTTTATGCAGTCGCTGGATACCACCATCGTCAATACCGCGCTTCCTTCGATGGCCGCCAGCCTCGGAGAAAGCCCGTTACATATGCATATGGTCATTGTGTCATATGTATTAACCGTTGCCGTAATGCTGCCCGCCAGCGGATGGCTGGCGGACAAAGTTGGCGTGCGCAATATCTTCTTCACCGCCATCATCCTGTTTACGCTTGGCTCGCTGTTTTGCGCCTGGTCCGGCACGCTCAACGAGCTGGTGATGGCCCGCGTCTTACAAGGCGTTGGTGGCGCGATGATGGTGCCGGTTGGCAGACTAACGGTGATGAAAATCGTCCCGCGTGAGCAATATATGGCGGCGATGACGTTTGTCACGTTACCCGGCCAGATTGGCCCATTGCTGGGTCCGGCGTTAGGCGGCGTTCTGGTTGAGTATGCCTCCTGGCACTGGATATTTTTGCTGAACATTCCGGTTGGCATTGTCGGCGCGATAGCAACGTTAATGCTGATGCCCAACTACACCATGCAAACGCGACGCTTCGATCTTTCGGGATTCGCGATGCTGGCGGTCGGCATGGCGGTGCTAACGCTGGCGCTCGATGGCAGTAAAGGAACCGGCATCTCCGGTATCACGCTGGCGGTGCTGGTTATCTGCGGGACGTTGGCTATTGCGCTATATTTGAAACACGCCCATCGTAATCCACGCGCGCTGTTTAGTCTGAATCTGTTTCACACACCAACCTTCTCGTTAGGTCTGCTCGGCAGTTTTGCCGGACGTATCGGCAGCGGTATGCTGCCGTTTATGACGCCAGTGTTTTTACAGATTGGCCTCGGTTTTTCGCCTTTTCATGCCGGGCTGATGATGGTCCCGATGGTGCTCGGCAGTATGGGCATGAAGCGCATTGTGGTGCAGGTCGTTAACCGCTTTGGCTACCGTCGTGTACTGGTCGCCACCACGCTTGGCCTGTCGCTGGTCAGCCTGTTGCTGATGACCACCGCGCTGCTCGGCTGGTATTACGCCCTGCCCTTTGTGCTGTTCTTACAGGGAATGGTCAACTCAACGCGTTTTTCATCCATGAATACCCTTACGCTAAAAGATCTGCCAGACGATCTTGCCAGCAGCGGCAACAGCCTGCTGTCGATGATCATGCAATTGTCGATGAGTATCGGGGTGACTATCGCTGGCCTGTTGCTAGGTATGTTTGGTCAGCAGCATATCGCTATCGACAGCGGCAGTACGCATACCGTCTTTATGTACACCTGGCTGTGCATTGCATTCATTATTGCGCTGCCCGCCATTATTTTTGCCCGCGTGCCGAACGACACGCAAACTAACGCGGTGATCTCACGGCGCAAAAGGAGCACCTGATGAAGTTCTGGCGGCCCGGTATCACCGGCAAACTGTTTCTGGCGATTTTCGCCACCTGCATTGTGTTGCTGATCAGTATGCACTGGGCCGTACGCATTAGCTTCGAACGGGGTTTTATTGACTATATCAAACACGGTAACGAGCAGCGTCTGCAAATGCTCAGCGACGCGTTGAGCGAGCAGTATGAGCAGCATGGCAACTGGCGGTTCTTACGCAATAACGATCGCTTTGTTTTTCAGATCCTGCGCTCTTTTGAACACGACAACGACGATGATAAACCCGGTCCCGGCATGCCGCCGCACGGCTGGCGTACCCAGTTTTGGGTTGTTGATCAAAACGCTCGCGTGTTGGTCGGTCCGCGCGCTCCGGTCCCTCACGACGGTATGCGCCATCCTATCCGCGTCAACGGTAGCGAAGTGGGCGCCGTGATTGCCTCTCCCGTAGAGCGTTTAACGCGTAATACGGATATCAATTTCGACATGCAGCAAAGACGCTCCAGTTGGCTTATCGTCGCGCTTTCTACGATCTTGGCAGCGCTGGCAACGTTTACGCTGGCACGCAGCCTGTTGGCCCCGGTCAAACGACTGGTGGAAGGCACGCATAAACTGGCGGCAGGCGATTTCACCACCCGCGTTGCGCCGACCAGTACCGATGAACTGGGCAAACTGGCGCAAGACTTCAACCAGCTTGCCAGTACGCTGGAAAAAAACCAGCAGATGCGGCGCGACTTTATGGCCGATATTTCTCACGAACTGCGTACGCCGTTGGCGGTGCTACGCGGCGAGCTGGAAGCTATTCAGGATGGCGTACGCCAGTTTACCCCCGACTCCGTGACCTCTTTACAGGCCGAAGTCGCAACGCTCACCAAACTGGTGGACGATCTTCATCAGCTCTCCATGTCCGATGAAGGCGCGCTGGCCTACCAGAAAACATCGCTGGATCTTATTCCCCTGCTGGAAGTGGCAAGCGGTGCATTTCGTGAACGCTTTGCCAGCCGGGGATTAACGATACAACTCTCTCTCCCGGACAGTATGACGGTATTTGGCGACAGGGATCGTCTGATGCAGCTGTTCAACAATCTGCTGGAAAACAGCTTGCGCTACACCGACAGCGGCGGCGGGCTGCATATCAGCGCTGAACAACGTGAACGAATGGTGTTTTTAACCTTCGCTGATTCCGCTCCCGGCGTGAGTGAAGAGCAGTTGCAGAAGCTGTTTGAACGGTTTTATCGCACTGAAGGCTCGCGTAACCGAGCCAGCGGAGGTTCCGGCTTGGGGTTGGCGATTTGCGTCAATATTGTACAGGCACATAATGGCCTGATCCGCGCCGCTCATTCGCCTTTTGGCGGGGTTAGCATTACAGTAGAGCTACCGCTCGAACGCGATTTACAGAGAGATGTATGACAGAGTTACCCATTGATGAAAACACGCCGCGTATTCTGATCGTGGAAGACGAACCCAAGCTGGGACAACTGCTTATTGACTATCTGCGGGCGGCAAGCTACGCGCCTACGCTCATCAGCCATGGCGATCTGGTCCTGCCTTACGTGCGTCAAACGCCGCCCGATCTGATCTTGTTGGATCTGATGCTGCCCGGTACCGATGGCCTGACACTGTGTCGGGAAATTCGCCGTTTCTCTGAAGTTCCCATCATGATGGTAACCGCAAAAATCGAAGAGATTGACCGTCTGCTGGGACTGGAGATTGGTGCGGATGATTATATTTGTAAACCCTACAGCCCGCGCGAAGTCGTTGCTCGCGTGAAGACGATCCTGCGCCGTTGCAAGCCACAGCGCGAACTGCAACAAATGGATGCAGACAGCCCGTTGATCGTCGACGAAGGTCGTTTTCAGGCGTCGTGGCGGGGGAAAATGCTCGACTTAACGCCTGCGGAATTTCGCTTACTCAAAACGCTGTCACACGAGCCGGGAAAAGTGTTCTCCCGCGAGCAGTTGCTCAATCATCTGTATGACGACTACCGCGTCGTTACCGACCGCACCATCGACAGCCACATTAAGAACCTGCGACGTAAGCTGGAGTCGCTGGATGCGGAGCAGTCCTTTATTCGCGCGGTGTATGGCGTAGGGTATCGCTGGGAAGCCGATGCGTGCCGAATTGCGTAATCAGCGATAGTCCAAATGATATCGGGTAAGGAGAAGCAGCCACCAGCACAATGACTTTACCTGCCCGCCCCTCAGCGCTACAATGCCCGCCCTTAATATGGGGGCACTCCCCTAACCGCCTCATTAAGTGAGGCGAGTCTGACCTGTCATCAGAACGAGATAATTATGTTTAAACCGGAACTCCTTTCCCCGGCGGGAACGCTGAAAAATATGCGTTACGCTTTCGCCTATGGCGCAGATGCTGTGTATGCGGGCCAACCGCGTTATTCACTGCGCGTACGCAACAACGAATTCAACCACGAAAACCTGCAGCTCGGCATTAATGAAGCCCATGAACTGGGTAAAAAATTCTATGTGGTGGTTAACATCGCCCCGCACAATGCCAAGCTGAAAACCTTCATTCGTGATCTGAAACCGGTGGTGGAAATGGGGCCGGATGCGCTGATCATGTCGGACCCGGGTCTGATTATGCTGGTGCGCGAGAACTTCCCTGACATGGATATTCACCTGTCGGTGCAGGCTAATGCCGTTAACTGGGCGACGGTCAAATTCTGGAAGCAGATGGGGCTGACCCGCGTGATCTTGTCTCGCGAACTGTCGCTGGAAGAAATTGAAGAGATCCGTACCCAGGTGCCCGATATGGAGATTGAGATCTTCGTTCACGGTGCATTGTGCATGGCCTATTCCGGACGCTGCCTGCTCTCTGGTTACATCAACAAGCGCGACCCGAACCAGGGTACCTGTACCAATGCCTGCCGCTGGGAATACAACGTGCAGGAAGGGAAAGAAGACGTGGTGGGCAATATCGTACATAAGTACGAGCCGATCCCGGTACAAAACGTCGAACCCACATTGGGTATTGGCGCGCCGACAGATAAAGTCTTTATGATTGAAGAAGCCCAGCGACCAGGTGAGTACATGACCGCGTTTGAAGACGAACACGGCACTTACATCATGAACTCGAAAGATTTGCGTGCCATTGCCCACGTTGAGCGTCTGACGCAAATGGGCGTGCATTCGCTGAAGATCGAAGGCCGTACCAAGTCATACTATTACTGCGCACGTACCGCGCAGGTTTATCGCAAAGCAATTGATGATGCCGCTGCCGGCAAACCGTTCGACCCGCAACTGCTGGAAACGCTGGAAGGTCTGGCGCATCGCGGTTACACCGAAGGGTTCCTGCGCCGCCATACGCATGACGACTATCAGAACTACGAATACGGCTTCTCTGTGTCAGAGCGTCAGCAGTTTGTTGGCGAATTTACCGGCGAACGTAAAGGCGAACTGGCAGCCGTGCTGGTAAAAAATAAATTTACCGTCGGCGACAGCCTGGAATTGATGACCCCACAGGGCAATATCAACTTTACCCTTGAGCAGATGGAAAACGCGAAAGGCGAAGCCATGCCGGTTGCTCCGGGCGATGGCTACACCGTGTGGATGCCGGTACCTGAGGATATCGATCTGAATTATGCCTTGTTAATGCGTAATTTTGCCGGTGAGTCCACACGCAACCCGCATGCTAAGTAGTTAATTACGGTTATTTTTCAGCGTTCGGAAGATTCTTAGAAATCGATCACATACCGTTTCGTTCATTAAGGGTATTATCCCACCCGCTGAAAAACATAACCCATAAATGCTAGCTGTACCAGGAACCACCTCCTTAGCCTGCGTAATCTCCCTTACGCAGGCTTATTTTTTGCCTGCCGGTTAAACACGCCGGGTTCTCCCAATTCAAATCACTACAGTCAGGCGAAAAAAAACCGGGCATTACGCCCGGCTCATGAGGTGATTAGAACTTAATGTGCAGCTTCTGGCTTGTGCTTTTGCGCACTCTGGAAACCATAGGTCAGCTCATTTTTCTCTTTATCCAATTCAACGGTTACCTGACCACCATCCACAAGCGAACCGAACAGCAGTTCGTTGGCCAATGGTTTTTTCAGGTTGTCCTGAACAACACGCGTCATCGGACGTGCGCCCATTGCGCGGTCATAGCCTTTCTCAGCCAGCCAGTTACGTGCTTCCTGGCTTACTTCCAGCGAGACGCCTTTCTGATCCAGCTGTACCTGCAACTCGACAATAAACTTATCAACAACCTGATGTATCACCTCAGTAGAGAGGTGATCGAACCAGATAATGTTGTCGAGACGGTTACGGAATTCCGGCGTAAACACTTTTTTGATTTCGCCCATCGCATCAGTGCTATTGTCCTGATGAATAAGCCCAATCGATTTACGTTCGGTCTCACGTACCCCGGCGTTGGTGGTCATGACCAGCACCACGTTACGGAAGTCCGCCTTACGGCCATTATTGTCGGTCAGCGTACCGTTATCCATTACCTGCAGCAGCAGGTTAAAGACATCCGGGTGCGCTTTTTCGATTTCATCCAACAGCAGGACCGCATGCGGGTGTTTAATGACCGCGTCGGTCAGCAAACCGCCCTGGTCATAACCGACATATCCCGGAGGCGCACCAATCAGACGGCTGACGGTGTGACGTTCCATATACTCGGACATATCAAAACGCAGCAGCTCAATGCCGAGCGCTTTGGACAGCTGCACCGTGACTTCGGTCTTACCAACGCCAGTCGGTCCGGCAAACAGGAATGAACCGACAGGTTTATGCTCATGTCCAAGACCGGCACGGCTCATTTTGATCGCTTCAGTCAGTGCCTCAATGGCTTTATCCTGTCCGAATACCAGCATTTTCAGACGGTTACCCAGATTTTTCAGCGTATCACGATCGCTCTGCGACACGCTCTTCTCCGGGATACGCGCAATGCGGGCCACCACGGACTCAATATCGGCTACGTTAACAGTTTTCTTGCGCTTGCTGACCGGTAACAGACGCGCACGTGCGCCCGCTTCATCGATCACGTCAATGGCTTTATCCGGCAGATGACGATCGTTGATATATTTCACCGCCAGTTCAACCGCGGCACGCACCGCTTTAGCGGTGTAGCGAACGTCATGGTGCGCTTCGTATTTCGGTTTCAGACCGTTGATGATCTGTACGGTCTCTTCTACCGACGGCTCAGTGATATCAATTTTCTGGAAACGGCGCGCTAACGCCCGGTCCTTCTCAAAAATATTGCTGAATTCCTGATAGGTTGTGGAGCCTATTACACGGATTTTACCGCTGGAGAGCAGAGGCTTGATTAAGTTAGCCGCATCCACCTGGCCGCCCGAGGCCGCACCCGCACCGATAATGGTGTGGATCTCATCAATAAACAGGATGCTGTTGGTATCCTGTTCCAGCTGTTTCAACAACGTCTTAAAGCGTTTTTCAAAATCGCCGCGATATTTGGTGCCCGCCAGCAGCGACCCGATATCCAGAGAGTAAAGGGTGCAGTCCGCCATGACTTCCGGCACGTCGCCCTGGACAATACGCCAGGCAAGGCCTTCGGCAATCGCGGTTTTACCGACGCCAGATTCCCCCACCAACAGCGGGTTGTTTTTTCTGCGACGGCACAGTACCTGAATGGCGCGCTCCAGCTCTTTGTCCCGGCCAATGAGCGGATCAATTCCACCCACACGGGCAAGCTGGTTAAGGTTAGTCGTGAAGTTCTCCATACGGTCCTCCCCGCCAGCTTGCTCTTCGTTATTTGGCTGATTCCCGGAGTCAGAAGACTGACTTGGTTCGTCTTTGCGCGTGCCATGAGAAATAAAATTCACCACGTCCAGACGACTCACTTCATGCTTACGCAGCAGATAGGCCGCCTGAGATTCCTGCTCGCTAAAGATAGCTACCAGAACATTTGCGCCGGTAACTTCATTGCGCCCGGAGGACTGAACATGGAAGACCGCACGTTGCAGTACACGCTGAAAACTCAACGTTGGCTGCGTGTCGCGCTCTTCTTCACTGGCAGGCAATACGGGTGTGGTTTGTTCAATGAAGGCTTCGAGTTCCTGACGGAGCGCCACCAGATCCACAGAACACGCTTCCAGCGCTTCGCGGGCCGATGGGTTACTGAGCAACGCCAGTAACAAGTGCTCGACGGTCATAAACTCATGTCGGTGCTCGCGCGCTCTGGCGAAAGCCATGTTTAAACTGAGTTCCAGTTCTTGATTGAGCATAGGCACCTCCCCCAATATTTATGCCTGCATTCAGGCTTTTTCCAGCGTACACAGCAACGGATGCTCGTTCTCCCTCGCATATTTGTTCACCATCGATACTTTGGTTTCAGCCACTTCGGCAGTAAACACGCCGCAAATAGCTTTACCTTGATAGTGAACTGCAAGCATCAGTTGCGTTGCACGTTCTACATCATAAGAAAAGAATTTTTGTAACACGTCAATAACAAACTCCATCGGAGTGTAATCATCATTGATTAATATCACTTTATACATAGATGGCGGTTTTAGCGCGTCGCGCAATTTGTCTTCCGCCAGCAGATCGAAATCCAGCCAGTCGTTCGTCTTACTCATTGTCAGTCGTCATCTTCAGTTACGGTTTCCGGCAGAAAATGTTGCCGCTGACAAGCAGCCTATGCACACACTCAATCTACCTCAAGTATTAGATAACTATCATCTATTAGTGTCATCCGCGACATCTGTCACAGAACCGACAATAGCGTTAACTGCTTCAAATTTTGATGCATTTTTACCCTATTCCATCCGTCTGACGCTTGACGCCCCGCCTGATTTCTCTAAATTGTAGTTTCGAGAGTTGGCGAGGTTTTGAACAGCCCCCACTCCGCAACCGGTTCATTCCATCTTACTTATATAAGATCTACGAAGGATGTCGAAGTATGGAAACGGGTACTGTTAAGTGGTTCAACAACGCCAAAGGGTTTGGTTTCATCTGCCCCGAAGGCGGCGGCGAAGACATTTTCGCCCATTACTCCACCATTCAGATGGATGGTTACAGAACGCTAAAAGCCGGACAGTCTGTCCAGTTTGATGTCCACCAGGGGCCAAAAGGCAACCATGCCAGTGTCATCGTGCCTGTCATTGAAGCAGAAGCCGTCGCATAACCCTTCTGTCTCATTGTGTACATCCCGCAGTCAAAATGCCAGCCCTTGCGGCTGGCATTTTTATCTCGACAGTATTATTCCCGCGCCAGCGCATCTACCGGATCAAGCCGGGCCGCATTACGCGCCGGTAACCAGCCAAACAAAATGCCGGTAGCGGTTGAGCACAGGAATGCCGTGAGCAGCGCAACGGGTGAGAAGCCAATTTCCCAGCCGGGCAGGAATAACTGTAGCGTAAAGGCGATCAGCATCGACAACGTGATACCCAACGCGCCGCCAACCAGACATACCAGCACCGCTTCAATGAGGAACTGTTGCAGCACATCACTGGCGCGCGCGCCAACCGCCATACGAATGCCAATCTCGCGCGTTCGTTCGGTTACCGAAACCAGCATAATATTCATCACGCCGATTCCACCTACCACCAGCGAAATGACCGCCACCAGCGTCAGGAAGAGTTGTAATGTACGTGTGGTCTTTTCGGCGGTTTTCAAGACGCCGTCCATATTCCAGGTAAAGAAATCTTTCTTCCCATGGCGTAACGACAACAGGCGGGTAAGCTGCTGTTCAGCCTGAGCACTATCAAAACCGTCCTTCACCCGCACGGTGATTGAGTTCAGCCACGATTGCCCCATAATTCGCCCGGACATGGTGCTGTAAGGCAGCCAGACCCGCAGGATCTTACTACTGCCGAACATCGACTGTTTCTCCTCTGCAACGCCAATCACCGTAGCAGGCATATTTCCCACCAAAATGACTTCGCCCACCACCTTCGCTTTATTGGGGAACAACTGACGTCGGGTATTACTGTCGAGCACCACCACCTGCGCCCGACCTGCAAGCTGCTCAGCGTTAAAGGTGGTCCCTTCGCTAAACGTCATGCCATAGACATTGAAATAGTCGCCGCTAACGCCGTTCGCACTGGCAGCCACGTCAATATTACCGTAGCGTAGCCGCAGGTTCTTCGACACCGCAGGCGTCACCGAACTTACCCAGGGCTGTTTCTGCAGCGCGGTTAAATCGTCATATTTCAGCGCCTGTTGATACTGCGGATCGTCATCGCCGAAATCTTTGCCGGGATAGATATCAATGGTATTGGTACCGATAGCGCGAATGTCTGCCAGCACCAACTGTTTTGCCGCATCCCCCACCACCACAATCGAAACCACCGAAGCAATACCGATGATGATCCCTAGCATGGTCAGCAGCGTACGCATCTTATTCGCAGCCATTGCCAGCCAGGCCATGGTGAGCGCTTCGCGAAAACCACTGATAAACTGACTCCAGCCCGACACTGTTTTCACTGTCGGCACGGAGATTTCGCGTCCGCCAGGAGATTTGTGCGGCGGCGGGTTGCGTACAATCTCTCCGTCGCGAATTTCAATTACGCGCTCGGCCTGCGCGGCCACCTGCGGGTCGTGCGTAACGATAATCACCGTATGTCCGCGATCGCGAAGCTGATGCAAAATCGCCATCACCTCTTCGCCAGAATGGCTATCCAACGCCCCGGTGGGTTCGTCGGCAAGAATCACCTGCCCACCGTTCATCAACGCACGCGCAATGCTGACCCGCTGCTGCTGGCCACCGGAAAGCTGGGATGGCTGATAATCAACCCTGTCGCCCAGCCCCAGCCGCTGGAGTAATTCCTGCGCACGAGCCAGACGTTGCTTACGTTCTGTCCCGGCATAGACCGCTGGCACCTCAACGTTTTGCGCGGCGGTCAAATGCGACAGCAAATGATAACGCTGGAAGATAAAACCAAAATGCTCGCGTCGCAGTTGCGCTAACGCATCGCTATCGAGGGTGGAGACATCGCGCCCGGCCACCCGATACGTGCCGCTGGTAGGCTTATCGAGACAGCCGAGAATGTTCATCAGCGTCGATTTACCCGAACCAGACGCGCCGACAATCGCCACCATTTCACCGGCCTGAATGCTCAAGGAAACGTCCTTTAACACCTCGACCTGCCCTTCGCCTGACGGGTAACTACGGCGGATATTGCTCAGCTCAAGCAATGCCGTCATTTCGCTGCCCCAGGATTGCCCTCGCCAGTAATGACTTCATCTCCCTCTTCCAGCCCCTTCACAATCTCCACATCGGTGTCATTGCGCGCGCCGATCACCACCTCACGCTCGCGGGTTTCACCGTTACGCAGCAGCCTGACGTTATAGCGATTATTGCCAATAGGATCGCCCAGCGCCGATAGCGGGATGGTCAGGACATTTTTGACATCCGTGAGCTGAATATGGACCTGTGCGGTCATATCCAGACGCAGGATCCCTTTCGGGTTAGGCACTTCAAAGCGGGCATAGTAGAAAATCGCGTCATTCACTTTTTCCGGCGTCGGCAGGACATCTTTCAGCGTACCTTCGTAGCGCGTCTGCGGATCGCCGAGGACAGTGAACCAGGCTTTTTGTCCGGGATGCAGGTGAATAACATCCGCCTCGGAAACCTGCGCTTTCACCAGCATGGTACTCATGTCTGCTAACGTCAGAATGTTAGGTGCCTGCTGGGCGGCAATAACGGTTTGTCCTTGCAGAGTGGTTATTTGCGTAACCTCACCCGCCATTGGCGCTACAATGCGGGTGTAATCAAGGTTGGTCCTGGCTGTATCAAGAGAGGCTTGATTACGCTTAATCTGTGCATCAATGGTGCCAATTTGCGCCTGTTTGACCGCCATCTCGGTAGCCGCGGTATCGAGATCCTGTTGTGAAACCGCCTGGGTTTTCGCCAACTGCTGCTGACGGGAAAGCGTCACTCGCGCCAGCTTCCACTCGGCTTCAGCCTGTAAACGCTGGGCGCGTAATTCCATCAGCGTCGCTTCAACCTCTTTGATCTGGTTTTGCGCCTGTTCAGGATCGATAACGCCAAGCAGTTGATCTTTTTTTACTTTATCGCCAATCGCGACCGACAGCGTTTTTAACTGCCCACTGACCTGCGCCCCGACGTCAACTTTACGCAGCGCATCCAGTTTTCCGGTAGCCAGTACACTCTGCTGGAGATCGCCGGGACGAACAATTAACGTTTGATACTGAGGTAAAGGCGCATTAAGCGTACGCCATAGCGCAATTATCGCCACAATAAGGATGATGGCGAAGATAAAATAGCGTTTTTTGATTTTTCCCTTGAGCTTCATAAATGTCCCAATTTCCCCCAATACGTCCATCAGAGTGGAGTGTTAAACGTCAACGTTAAATAAATAGCCGTTGAAAAGCGCAAGAATAACAGAGTTATTGATGAATGGTTAAGATCCACTGTGCTGAAATTAATGCCAGGGTATCAATCGGATTTATATTATGAGTCAACTAACTGAAAGCGCTTTTCTTTCCACCAAACCCATCACCAGCCTTGGCCTTTTTTACAGCCTGAGCCGCGGTCAGTTACGGCCTGCACAGTGTTGGGATAAACGGAGCTTTCGGCGTAAGTTTATCTGGCGTTCATTACTGATACCTCGCCTTACCCGGGAATGGATGACTGAACTGGCGCAGTGGCCGGAGCTTGAAAACGTGCTCACCCGTCAACCCCGGCTACCCGTTCGTCTGCATCGTCCTTACCTTGCCGCCAACTTCGATCGTAGAATGCGATTAAATGCGGTGCGTTTTCATTACCATGTTATCCGCAATGCATTCTTACCTGGTGAATTTAACGCCTTATTAAGTCATGACGGCTTACAGTTGGCGCAAATTGAAGGTAAAGATAACGAGAAATTTACCGTGACCATGATGATGTTTCCGGTACTCGATAAAGAGGGTGAAAGTACTATTCTGGTGCGAAATGGCGAGGGTGACGAACTGACTAAAATGACATTTACCTTCTGCGAATATAATGGGAAAAGTACATTATTTATCGGCGGCATGCAGGGTAATTCACAACTTCCGCACGAAGCAACACAAAAAGCGACCAAATCCTGCCACGGAATATTCCCCAAACGCCTTGTTATGGAAGCCATTTGTCGTTTGGCAGAACAATTGAATATCGAAAAGGTAATGGCTGTCAGTAATGAACAGCATATCTTTCGCAGTCCGCGTTACCACGATCAAAACAAAGTGATTCTTTCCGACTACAACGCATTTTGGGCGTCGCTTGGCGGCGAGTGCGACAGCCGCGGGTACTATCATATTCCGCGTGCGCTGGCTCGAAAAAGCGAAGCGGAGATTGCCAGTAAAAAACGCGCAGAATACCGCCGTCGCTATCAGCTACTGGACAGCATCCACGCGCAGCTGTCGTCGATGTTTCGTCACTAATCCGCTCTGCCGCGTGCCAGCCACAGCACGCGGGAAAACATTTTACGCAGCAACGTAGGGACGGCGTCCACGCCACGCCGCCCTGCTTCCATCGCCACCTCGATCGCCAGATCCGGTTTTGACGACCGATGAATCGCCTTGGAGATAATTTTGCGCATATTCATTGGCACATTTTCCGGGATCTGCGCAACACGATGAAAGACATCGGCGAACCCCTGGCGATACATAAAGTGTTCCATATCCAGCGCGGGGAGCATGGTTAAATGATCGCGCTCCTCCTCTCGGTCGTTATTCAATAAACCGCGCACCGTGGCGGCATACTTTTTCCCGGCTTCATCGCCATCGACCAGCACGTGCCATTCAATTCCCATCCGGCGGGCAAACTTAACCAGTGGTTTGAGACCTGACTGAGCAAATTCAATGACTTTAATACCTTCCGCATCAAAGTGATGTCCGCACTGGCGGGCCAGCTCGTTAATGACCCAGGTTTCCGTTTCGCCTTCCACCAGCAGCCAGCAGCGGGCAAACAGCGAAGATGCACGATTGAAACGAATATGGAAAGCGATACGCCGACCGTCCTCCGCGCTGATCCCACCCGGTCCCAGCCGCCAGGCGGCTACCCGGGATGATTCACGTACCAGACGGACAACATGTTCCACCGGCGTGAGAGACAGCAACTCACCGGAGTTGGTGGTCGCCACCCGCTGGAGAGGAAGTAGATTCAGCAAGTGCCAGGCAACCGACAACATGATGGGATGTAAACGCGTTTCCGGGTCTTCTATCAGCAATAAAGGCCGGGCATCTTTATCAAGCCTTAACGTGCCTTTGGCCTGCAACAGCGTCGAGAACAGTCCCAACAGAATAACGCGATGCGTTCGTCCGCCGGGCTTATCAATCATGCGATTAATGATATCCAGATAGCGCCAGCTACGTTGTTCGTTATTGGAGCGGCGACGCATCAGGCGATAGCGGGACTGACCAGAACCCTGCTCAGAAAAATAGTGCTCCAATAGCTGCACCATGGCCGACAGCCCCTGACGAATCTGCCCATCAGTGAGGTTTTGTGGTCGGGTAGCCAGTTCACGCGCCAGAAAATCCAGCTGGCGGGCGGTCACTTCAACATCCGCCGAATCCGGTACCGTACCGTTACGAATGCGTCGCATAAAACGCGCATCACGCAGACGCAACACAGGCATCAGACGCACGAGATGCCGCGCCAGGTCGTTAATGTCGTCGAGATCTAACGGATGACCATCGCCATCAAGAAAACTACGTAGCGTCAGGACAGTCCCGTCATCCGCACACTCGCCCTCCAGACGATAGAATATACGGTGATAACTATCGTTACACGGCGTCCAGCAGGCTTCCAGAGGACGGTACCGACGAACCCGATGACGACCCGGTTGAGATTCTCGAAACGTCAGGATAATGTGCAAATGATGTTCCCGGCCCTGTATATCGCCCGGCGGGAACCAAAAATCCTCACGGTCAAAATGGTACAAATCAGACTCCGGCGACAGCAGCAAGGTTAAAGCATCCAGCAGACTGGACTTACCCCACGCGTTCTCCCCAATCAGCACGTTACTCTGCTCAAGCATCAACGACAGGCGGTTAATACCACGAAATCCAACAATCTCAACGCGTTCGAGAATCATATAGCCTCCGGAAATGCTAACTTTTTCCTTCAAGTTATCAGGAGTATAACGTTAACTGGGCGCTCAGAGCACCCGATATCATCAGGAGGTTAATCGCAGAAACCCAAAAAATTAAGAATATTCTTCTTATGTTTCCCTGTGATTATAATTTCTAAGCTCAATCATCATTTTTAGCTAATTGAACTATGCTTCATTCATCGAATATTCAAAAAGGAATCACGACATATTGCCTTAAATCAAATTTTTTCATCAATTTAACTGGCGAAGGGATGATGTTTTTTTCTAAAATACCCGCTCTTTCATCATCGTCCCTTTAAGCGATGAATTACCGGGCAAGGAACACAAACCCGGAACTTTTAATTGAGGTGGTTATGTTCAGGAAATTAGCAGCCGAATTCTTCGGTACGTTTTGGCTCGTCTTTGGTGGGTGCGGTAGCGCAGTACTGGCCGCAGCATTCCCGGAATTGGGAATTGGATTTGCCGGTGTCGCATTGGCATTTGGTCTGACCGTATTAACTATGGCCTATGCCGTAGGCCATATTTCAGGTGGACATTTTAACCCGGCAGTAACCTTCGGTTTATGGGCTGGCGGTCGCTTCCCGGCGAAAGACGTTATTGGATATGTTATTGCGCAGGTTGTGGGCGGTATTGTTGCAGCAGCGGCTCTGTATCTTATTGCCAGCGGTAAAGCAGGTTTTGATGCAACCGCCAGCGGTTTTGCCTCGAACGGCTTTGGTGATCATTCACCAGGCGGTTATTCCATGCTTTCTGCTGTTGTAATTGAAATTATTCTTACCGCTGGCTTCTTATTAGTGATCCACGGCGCGACCGACAAACATGCTCCGGCAGGTTTTGCACCTATTGCGATTGGTCTGGCGTTAACATTAATCCACTTGATCAGCATTCCAGTCACTAATACCTCCGTAAACCCGGCACGTAGTACTGCAGTTGCCATCTTCCAGGGCGGCTGGGCATTGCAACAATTGTGGTTCTTCTGGGTTATGCCGATTATCGGTGGGGTTCTCGGCGGTCTTATTTACCGCACTCTGCTGGAAAAACGTGATTAATCGATAACAAAAAGGCCTGGCGAAAGTCAGGTCTTTTTTTTCCTCTCTATATTTCCTTTTATTTGCAACTTTACTCCCCTCTTTGCATTGAGTAGTGTGTGCTGGCGCATTTCGTCTTACATCTCAGCAAGGATCGGGCTTTCATGTTTTCAGGGCTGTTAATCATTCTGGTTCCCCTTATTGTGGGCTACCTTATTCCACTTCGGCATATGGGCGCATTAAAACTCATCAATCGCCTGTTGAGTTGGATCGTCTACCTTATTCTCTTTTTTATGGGCATCAGCCTGGCGTTTCTGGATAATCTCGCCAGCAACCTGTTAGCCATACTTCATTATTCTGCTGTCAGCGTGACGGTCATTTTGCTGTGTAATATCGCCGCGCTATTCTGGCTGGAGCGTTCACTGCCCTGGCGGCATAACCACCAGCAAGAGAAACTCCCGTCGCGAATCGCGATGGCGTTTGAGTCGCTCCAGCTTTGCGGGGTTGTTGTGGTGGGTTTCCTGCTGGGTCTCACCGGTCTTTCCTTTTTGCAGCACGCCACCGAAGCCAGCGAATATACATTAATCTTTTTACTGTTCCTGGTGGGGATTCAGCTTCGCAACAGCGGCATGACCCTCAAGCAAATCTTGTTGAATCGCCGGGGCATGATTGTGGCCGTCGTCGTCGTCGCCAGTTCGATGCTGGCGGGGGTTATCAATGCGTTGATCCTCGGCCTGCCGGTAAAAACCGCGCTGGCGATGGCGTCAGGTTTTGGCTGGTATTCGCTGTCCGGTATTCTGTTAACCGAGTCGTTCGGGCCGGTGATTGGGAGTGCCGCCTTTTTTAATGACCTGGCGCGTGAACTGATTGCCATTATGTTGATTCCCGGCATGGTGGGTCGCAGTCGCTCTACCGCGTTGGGGCTATGCGGGGCCACATCGATGGATTTCACCCTGCCAGTTTTACAACGCAGCGGCGGACTGGAAATGGTTCCGGCAGCCATCGTGCACGGTTTTATCCTGAGTCTGTTAGTCCCTCTGCTGATGGCATTTTTCTCCGCCTGACCCTCACTCAAATACCTCTCTGGCGGTAGTCAGCTACCGCCAAAATTGCGCTAAATCAATCTCCTTGCAAGTTGTAGCAGAAATCCCTTTTATCCCTGCGCGCACAGGCATAACCTTAAACATGTATATTAAATATAACTTTAAAAGGTGTGACCATGTTTTGTGTGCAATGTGAACAAACCATCCGTACTCCGGCAGGGAACGGCTGCTCTTACGCGCAGGGTATGTGCGGTAAAACGGCTGAAACTTCCGATTTGCAGGATCTGCTGATTGCTTCCCTACAAGGTCTGTCTGCATGGGCTGTTAAAGCGCGTGAATACGGCATCATCGACCATGAAATTGATAACTTTGCCCCGCGCGCGTTCTTCTCTACCCTGACCAACGTTAACTTCGACTCCCCGCGTATTGTCGGCTATGCCCGCGAAGCGATTGCCCTGCGTGAAGCACTGAAAGCGCAATGTCTGAACATTGATGCGAACGCAGCGGTCGACAACCCGATGGCGGACCTGCAACTGGTCAGCGACGATCTGGGCGACCTGCAACGTCAGGCAGCGGAATTTACCCCGAACAAAGACAAAGCGACGATTGGCGAGAATATTCTCGGCCTGCGCCTGCTGTGCCTGTACGGTCTGAAAGGTGCGGCGGCCTATATGGAACACGCGCACGTTCTCGGCCAGTACGACAACGACATCTATGCTCAGTACCACAAAATCATGGCGTGGCTGGGAACCTGGCCTTCCGACATGAACGCTCTGCTGGAGTGTTCTATGGAAATCGGCCAGATGAACTTCAAAGTAATGAGCATCCTGGACGCCGGTGAAACCACCAAATACGGTCACCCGACGCCGACTCAGGTCAATGTTAAAGCAACCGTTGGTAAATGCATCCTGATCTCCGGTCACGACCTGAAAGATCTCTACAACCTGTTGGAGCAGACCGAAGGTACCGGCGTTAACGTCTATACCCACGGCGAAATGCTGCCAGCACACGGCTACCCGGAACTGCGCAAGTTCAAACATCTGATTGGTAACTACGGCAGCGGCTGGCAGAACCAGCAGGTTGAGTTCGCTCGCTTCCCAGGCCCAATCGTGATGACATCTAACTGCATCATCGACCCAACAGTGGGTGCTTACGACGACCGTATCTGGACCCGTAGCATCGTCGGCTGGCCGGGCGTGAGCCACCTCGAAGGCGACAACTTCGGTCCGGTTATTGCTCAGGCGCAGCAGATGGCTGGCTTCCCGTACAGCGAAATCCCGCACCTGATCACCGTAGGTTTCGGTCGTCAGACGCTGCTGGGCGCTGCTGATACCTTAATCGACCTGGTCAGCCGTGAAAAACTGCGTCACATCTTCCTGGTCGGCGGCTGCGACGGCGCGCGCGGCGAACGTAACTACTTCACCGACTTCGCCACCAGCGTACCAGACGATTGCCTGATCCTGACCCTGGCGTGCGGTAAATACCGTTTCAACAAACTGGAGTTCGGCGATATCGAGGGTCTGCCGCGTCTGGTCGATGCCGGTCAGTGTAACGATGCTTACTCTGCCATCATCCTGGCGGTCACTCTGGCAGAGAAGCTGGGCTGCGGCGTAAACGATCTGCCGCTGTCTCTGGTGCTCTCCTGGTTTGAACAGAAAGCGATTGTGATTCTGCTGACCCTGCTGTCGCTGGGCGTGAAAAACATCGTCACTGGCCCGACTGCGCCTGGCTTCTTTACGCCGGATCTGCTGGCTGTGCTCAACGAAAAATTCGGCCTGCGTTCCGTGACCACCGTTGAAGAAGACATGAAGCAGCTGCTGAGCGCGTAAGGAGTAAAGAATGACAATGCCAACTCATCAGTGCCCATGGCGGATGCAGGTGCATCACATCCATCAGGAAACGCCGGATGTATGGACAATTTCGTTGCTGTGCCACGACTATTATCCGTACCGCGCCGGGCAGTATGCACTGGTCAGCGTACGTAATTCAGCGGAGACCCTGCGTGCTTACACCATTTCATCCACACCGGGAGTAAGCGAGTTCATCACGCTGACTGTTCGCCGGATTGACGATGGTGCAGGCTCACAGTGGCTGACCCGCGACGTGAAGCGCGGCGACTATATCTGGCTGTCCGATGCCATGGGTGAATTTACCTGTGAAGATAAGGCGGAAGATAAGTTCCTGATGCTGGCTGCCGGTTGCGGCGTTACGCCAATCATGTCAATGCGTCGCTGGTTGGCAAAGTACCGCCCACAGGCCGATGTGCAGGTGATCTTTAACGTTCGTTCACCGCAAGATGTTATTTTTGCCGACGAATGGCGCGAATATCCGGTGACCTTAGTCGCTGAAAACAATGCCACCCACGGTTTTGTTTCTGGCCGACTGACGACCGATCTGCTGAAAAGCGTGCCGGATCTGGTCTCTCGTACCGTGATGACCTGCGGCCCGGCGCCGTATATGGATCTGGTCGAAAAAGAAGTCAAAGCGCTGGGCGTGACGCGCTTCTTTAAAGAGCAGTTCTTCACGCCGGTTGCCGAGGCCGCCACCAGCGGTCTGAAGTTCACCAAGCTGCAACCGGCAAAAGAGTTTTACGCGCCGGTGGGCAGTACGCTGCTGGAAGCGCTGGAAAGCAATAAAGTGCCGGTCGTTGCCGCATGTCGTGCGGGCGTTTGCGGCTGCTGCAAAACCAAAGTGGTTGACGGTAACTACACGGTCAGCAGCACCATGACGCTTACCGACGCAGAAATTGCCGAAGGTTACGTGCTGGCCTGCTCCTGTCATCCGCAGGGCGATTTAGTACTCGCTTAAACTCCTTCTTAGCTGCTCCAGGCCGGATAAAGCGTTTACGCCATATCCGGCCTTTTTTTACCGCCAGGCCGAATTCCCTGCCACCGAGAAACGCCCCGCCCCTAAAAACGCGACAGCCAGCGCGCCGATAAAAAAGTACACCATACTCTCAATCGCCCATGCGCCAGTTTTATCCAGTGACCAGGTTTCGCCCATCCCGACCATCAGCCATGCCACCACCATCGTAAAGGCCAGCCCCAACGCCGCCGGACGGGTCAGGATCCCAAGGATAATCAGGCAAGGCGCAACGACTTCCCCCAACAGAACGCCGTAAGCAATAAAGCCCGGAAAACCTTTCGCTACCAGCATGCCGCTGATGCCATCAATACCGGAGAACAATTTATGTAAGCCATGAAATAGCATCAATCCACCAACGGCGATGCGTAACAGAAACTTGCCAAAGTCTTCATGAGTCAGCGTTCGGTTAACTGCATTTAATAGTTTAGTAACCATTTGAATTCATTCCTTTTTTCACCATGCCAGATATCAAACTACGCGTTATCTGCTCGAAATGTAAGCTGCCGAAAATAAGGGGGAAATGAGAAGCATAACTATCATCTTCATCTAAACTTGTAACCGGTATCACATTAAAGGAGATGGAAAACCATGAAACAAACGGTTGCCGCTTTTATTGCTAAAACCCTCGAACAAGCTGGCGTTAAACGCATTTGGGGCGTAACGGGTGATTCATTAAATGGCCTCAGTGACAGTCTCAATCGCATGGGAACGATTGACTGGATGCCGACCCGTCATGAAGAAGTTGCCGCCTTCGCCGCTGGCGCAGAAGCGCAACTAACCGGCGAACTGGCCGTCTGTGCCGGTTCATGTGGACCGGGCAACCTGCACCTGATCAATGGTCTGTTTGATTGCCACCGCAACCATGTTCCGGTCCTGGCGATTGCCGCACATATCCCTTCCAGTGAGATCGGCAGCGGTTACTTTCAGGAGACCCACCCGCAAGAGTTGTTCCGCGAATGTAGCCACTATTGCGAGCTGGTTTCCAGCCCTGAACAGATCCCGCAGGTTCTCGCCATTGCAATGCGTAAAGCTGTATTAAATCGTGGCGTCTCGGTGGTGGTATTACCCGGCGACGTCGCGCTGAAGCCCGCGCCGGAAAGCGCCAGCAGGCACTGGTATCATGCGCCACTCCCGGTCGTCACCCCGGAAGAAGAAGAACTCAGAAAACTGGCGCAACTACTGCGTTATTCCAGCAATATCGCCCTGATGTGCGGCAGCGGCTGTGCCGGTGCGCATCAAGAACTGGTAGAGTTTGCGGCAAAAATCAAAGCGCCGATTGTCCACGCCCTGCGGGGTAAAGAGCACGTCGAATACGACAACCCGTACGACGTCGGTATGACCGGGCTGATTGGCTTTTCATCCGGATTCCACACCATGATGAATGCCGACACGCTGATCCTGCTCGGCACCCAGTTTCCCTATCGCCCGTTCTACCCTACCGACGCCCAAATTATTCAGATTGATATCAATCCGGCGAGCATCGGCGCGCACAGTAAAGTTGATATGGCGCTGGTGGGCAATATTAAATCCACTCTCCGCGCCCTGTTGCCGTTGGTGGAGGAAAAAACCGAGCGGAAGTTTTTAGACAAAGCGCTGGAGCACTATCGTGAGGCGCGCAAGGGTCTGGATGATTTAGCCAAACCGAGCGATAAAGCCATTCATCCGCAGTATCTGGCGCAGCAGATCAGCCATTTTGCCGCTGACGACGCTATCTTTACCTGCGATGTTGGTACCCCAACGGTTTGGGCTGCACGCTATCTGAAAATGAACGGCAAACGTCGCCTTCTCGGGTCGTTTAATCACGGGTCGATGGCGAACGCTATGCCACAGGCACTCGGCGCACAAGCGACCGAACCGGGACGCCAGGTCATCGCCATGTGCGGTGACGGTGGTTTTAGCATGCTGATGGGCGATTTTCTGTCGGTTGTCCAGATGAAGCTGCCAGTAAAGATTATCGTCTTCAACAACAGCGTACTGGGATTTGTGGCGATGGAGATGAAGGCTGGCGGTTATCTGACCGACGGCACGGAGCTGCACGACACCAACTTCGCGCGGATTGCCGAAGCCTGCGGCATTACGGGCATTCGTGTGGAGAAATCCTCAGAGGTCGATGAGGCACTGCAAAGGGCGATGTCGATTGACGGTCCGGTACTGGTCGATGTGGTGGTGGCGAAAGAAGAGTTAGCCATCCCGCCGCAGATCAAACTCGAACAAGCGAAAGGTTTTAGCCTGTATATGTTGCGCGCAATCATCAGTGGACGCGGTGATGAAGTGATGGAACTGGCGAAAACTAACTGGCTCAGGTAAAACAGAGGGCATTACCTCACTAAAAAAGGAATGCCCGTGATTGATTTACGCAGTGATACCGTAACCCGGCCGAGCCGCGCCATGCTGGAAGAGATGATGGCGGCCCCGGTCGGGGACGACGTATACGGAGATGACCCTACCGTTAACGCTCTCCAGCAATACGCTGCTGAGCTTTCTGGCAAAGAAGCTGCTATTTTCTTACCTACCGGCACTCAGGCTAACCTGGTTGCGCTGCTCAGCCACTGCCAGCGCGGTGAAGAGTATATCGCAGGCCAGGGCGCACATAACTATCTCTACGAAGCGGGTGGCGCTGCGGTGCTCGGCAGCATCCAGCCGCAGCCTATCGATGCCGCGCCGGATGGCACCTTACCGCTGGACAAAGTGGCGGCAAAAATCAAAGCGGATGATATCCATTTTGCCCGCACACGTCTGCTTAGTCTGGAAAACACCCACAACGGCAAAGTGCTGCCACGCGAGTATCTGAAAGATGCCTGGGAATTCACTCGTGAGCGCAATCTGGCTCTGCACGTTGATGGCGCGCGTATTTTTAACGCCGTCGTTGCTTACGGCTGTGAGCTGAAAGAGATCACGCAATACTGCGACTCGTTCACCATTTGTCTCTCCAAAGGTCTGGGGACGCCGGTAGGCTCACTGCTGGTCGGTAGTCACGACTACATCAAACGTGCTATCCGCTGGCGTAAAATGACCGGCGGCGGAATGCGTCAGGCCGGGATTCTGGCTGCGGCCGGACTGTATGCGTTGAAAAATAACGTGGCGCGTTTACAGGAAGACCATGACAATGCGGCCTGGATGGCGGAACAGCTGCGCGAAGCAGGCGCAGACGTCATGCGTCACGATACCAACATGCTGTTTGTCCGCGTTGGCGAAGAGCACGCTGCTGCGCTGGGCGAGTATATGAAGGCGCAAGGCGTACTGATTAACGCCTCCCCAATTGTACGCCTGGTGATGCATCTGGACGTATCGCGTGAACAACTTGCCGAAGTCGCCGCCTACTGGCGCGCTTTTTTAACTCGCTAAGGAGATGGGCGTGCCGCAACGGATTTTGGTTCTTGGCGCCAGTGGCTACATTGGTCAGCATCTGGTACAGGCGCTCAGCCAGCAAGGGCACCAGGTGCTGGCTGCGGCACGCCGTATTGAACGTCTGGAAAAACTGCAACTGGCTAACGTCAGTTGCCACAAAGTCGACTTAACCTGGCCTGATAACCTGACGCCGCTGCTGACGGATGTTGATACGGTTTATTATCTGGTCCATGGCATGGGTGAAGGCGGTGATTTTATCGCTCATGAGCGCCAGGTCGCGATGAACGTGCGTGATGCGCTACGTAGCATTCCCGTCAAACAGCTTATTTTCCTGAGCTCATTACAGGCTCCGCGGCATGAACAATCCGATCATCTGCGTGCACGGCAGATAACCGCGGACATCCTGCGCGAAGCGGGCGTGCCGATGACCGAATTACGAGCAGGCATTATCGTCGGGGCGGGTTCCGCCGCTTTTGAAGTGATGCGCGATATGGTCTACAACCTGCCGGTACTTACGCCTCCGCGCTGGGTACGTTCGCGTACCACGCCCATCGCGCTGGAAAATTTGATGTACTATCTGGTGGCGCTGTTGGACCATCCCACAAGCCATCACCGCATACTCGAAGCCGCAGGGCCGCAGATATTAAGCTATCAGGAACAGTTCGAACATTTTATGGCCGTCAGCGGCAAGCACCGCTTGTTGATCCCTATCCCCTTTCCGACCAGTTGGATTTCGGTGTGGTTTTTGAATGTTATTACGTCGGTACCGCCCACTACGGCAAAGGCGCTGATACAAGGCTTAAAGCATGACTTGCTGGCCGATGACGCTGAGCTACGCGCGCTGATCCCACAAAAGCTGATCGCCTTTGATGACGCAGTGCGCAGCACGCTGAAAGAAGAAGAGAAGCTGGTTAACTCCAGCGACTGGGGGTATGACGCTCAGGCATTCGCCCGCTGGCGTCCCGAATATGGCTATTTTGCCAAACAGGCTGGCTTTAGCGTCGACACCTCCGCCAGCCTGAAAGCGCTGTGGCAAGTGGTGAACCGTCTCGGCGGGAAAGAGGGCTATTTCTTTGGCAATTTTTTGTGGAAGACGCGCGCCGCGCTGGACCTGCTGGTCGGCCATAAGCTGGCAAAAGGTCGCCCGGATAACCCGTTGTTGCAGGTTGGCGATGCCGTGGATAGCTGGAAAGTGATCATCGTTGAGCCAGAAAAACAGCTCACACTGCTGTTTGGCATGAAAGCGCCGGGATTAGGCCGTTTAAGCTTTACACTGGAAGATAAAGGCGATCATCGGCGCATCGATGTACGAGCCTGGTGGCATCCGCACGGCATGCCCGGTCTCTTCTACTGGTTGTTGATGATCCCGGCTCATCTGTTCATTTTCAGAGGGATGGCGAAGCGTATCGCCAAACTTGCAGAACAAATCACAGACTAATGACAAAAAGAGACTGTATTCTTTCACGTTTCCCATTGCATACAGTCGTATTTCACGGAAGAATGCGCACGATGTTTTTTAAACACAGTGGATTGATATGAAGGTACTGGTTACCGGAGCCACCAGCGGCTTAGGCCGAAATGCGGTTGAGTTTCTATGCAGCAAAGGCGTCACCGTCAGAGCCACCGGTCGCAACGAAGCGATGGGCAAGCTGCTGGAGAAAATGGGCGCAGAATTTGTGCATGCGGATTTGACCGAACTGGTCTCTTCGCAGGCAAAAGTCATGCTCGCAGGTATCGACACGCTGTGGCACTGCTCCAGTTTTACCTCACCATGGGGAACGCAGGAAGCCTTCGATCTGGCCAACGTTCGTGCTACCCGCCGTCTGGGCGAATGGGCCGTTGCCTGGGGCGTACGTAACTTTATCCATATCTCCTCTCCGTCGCTCTATTTTGACTATCACCACCATCGGGATATCAAAGAAGACTTCCGACCACATCGCTTCGCCAATGAATTCGCCCGCAGTAAAGCGGCTGGTGAAGATGTGATTGCGCTGCTCGCACAGGCTAACCCGCAGACCCGCTTCACAGTATTGCGCCCGCAAAGTCTGTTCGGACCTCACGATAAAGTTTTTATCCCCCGTCTGGCCCACATGATGTACCACTACGGCAGCATCCTGTTGCCGCACGGTGGAAGTGCGCTGGTGGATATGACCTATTATGAGAACGCGGTACACGCGATGTGGCTGGTAAGCCAGGAAGCCTGCGATAAGCTGCCGTCAGGCCGCGCATACAACATTACTAACGGCGAGCATCGAACGCTGCGCAGTATCGTGCAGAAGCTGATCGACGAGTTGAATATTGATTGCCGAATCCGCTCGGTGCCCTACCCGATGCTGGACATGATTGCCCGCAGCATGGAGCGCCTGGGCAATAAATCGGCGAAAGAACCAAAGCTTACGCACTACGGCGTATCGAAGCTGAATTTTGACTTTACTCTGGATACCAGCCGCGCACAGGAAGAGTTAGGTTATCAGCCCATCGTCACGCTGGATGAAGGGATTGAGCGTACCGCAGCCTGGCTGCGCGACCACGGTAAGCTGCCGCGTTAACCCTGCCCGTATTTCTCCAGTAACGCTTCGGCAATCGACTGAGTTTCTGCGTCCGCCACGCCGTTCCACAACGTCGGGCGGAAGTGCATCTGGAAGGCCATAATCACCCGCTGCTGTTCACGCGGCGTCATTTCAGGTTTCACCTCATAGCCATAGCGCGACAGCAGATCGAGTAACGATGCAGTGTCTACCGGCGTAGATGGCGCTCTCCCATTGAGATAAAACGCCACGCGGTGAGCATCAGGCCATGCGCCAATCCCCTGTGCTGCCAGTTGTTTCCACGGAAACAATGGGCCTGGATCGTCCTTACGCTGCGGTGCGACGTCCGCATGGGCCACCACGTTTTGCGGCTTGATATCGTAGCGAGCAATAATGTCCTTCGCCAGTGGGATCAACGCCTGAATTTGCGCTGGCTCAAACGGGGCAAAATATTTCGTTCCCGCCGCTTTTTGCCAGCCGCGGTTTTCCAGCTCAATGCCAATCGAGGTATCGTTAATCCGCGTAGCGCCGCGCCAGAAGCTAATCCCGGCATGCCAGGCCAGATCTTTTTCCGGCACCAGTTGCCAGATACGTGGCTTGCCGTGGTAGAGCGGCGGCACAGCCGGGATCAGATAGTGCGAACTGACGTTTTTATCGGTCAGCGTAGCCAGAGAAGCGTCAAAATCATCGGCCGTGTAATGGATAACCAGCACTTTGATACGCGGGTATGCGGCCTGCGCCTGACGGCGGGTATCCAACTGATATCCGTCTTTATCGACAACCCCTTTTTCGCCAGCGCAGCCCGCCAGCAGCAGCGTCAATGCCAGCAGCCACAACAGACGCTTCATCGGCGAGTTTTCACCGCAGTACCGCTGACGCTCACCATCAACATGCTGCCATCTTTACCCACGGTTTCGTAATCAATGTCGATACCGACGACCGCATCAGCACCCAGCGCTTTCGCCTGTTCACCCAGCTCCTGAAAAGCAATTTCGCGTGCTTTGCGCAACTCTTTTTCATATGCGCCGGAGCGACCGCCGACAATATCGCGAATGCCAGCGAAGAAATCACGGAAGATATTCGCGCCTAAAATGGCTTCACCCGTCACCACACCGCAGTATTCCACGATGCTCTGCCCTTCAAGCGTAGGGGTAGTTGAAAACTGCATGGTTAATCTCCTTTTTGCGCTAAGAGCACGATCTCAAAAGCATTATCGAACCGATCCACTATCATTGAAAGGATATATTCTATCAACGTAGAACACTATTAGTAGGAAGCTTATAAGGAAATCATTATGCGCTACTCGAAACTCTCTCTGCTGGTTCCATGTGCACTACTTCTCAGCGCCTGTACTACCGTGACTCCGGCCTATAAAGATAACGGCACGCGGAGCGGTGCATGCGTAGAAGGCGGGCCAGACAGCGTGGCTCAACAATTCTATGATTACCGTATTCAGCATCGAAACAATGACATTACCGCCCTTCGTCCATACCTCAGCGACAATCTGGCTAAACTGTTGACCGATGCCAGCCGTGATAACGCGCATCGCGATCTGTTTAACAGCGATCCTTTCTCCAGCCGCGCCACGTTACCGGATAGCGCCAGCGTCGCCAGCGCATCGACTATTCCGAATAGTGATGCACGCAACATTCCGCTGCGCGTAGAGCTGAAACAGGGTGACCAAAGCTGGCGTGACGAAGTGCTGATGATCCGCGAAGGCCAGTGCTGGGTAGTAGACGACGTCCGCTATCTGGGCGGCAGCGTACACGCGCCAGCCGGGACGCTGCGCCAGTCTGTGGAAAACCGCTAGTCGCCCCCATTCACCCGCCTGTTTCATAAACCCCATAAATTGTCTGGCATTCTGCATAGAATGCCGACAATTATTCTTGCCCGCTGGTGGCCCCGCTATTTTGTGCTATGTTTAGATAAGAATGCGGTTTGCATTTAACTTTTAACGCATAAATATTGCATAACTATTCTGTCAAAGGTAGTATCTGCGGCTTCAATAGCTATCAGACTGCCAGCATACGAGTGTCAATGAGTATTCAATTAAACGGCATTAACTGCTTCTACGGCGCACATCAGGCGCTGTTCGATATCACGCTGGATTGCCCTCAGGGTGAAACACTGGTGTTACTTGGCCCTAGTGGAGCCGGGAAAAGCTCGCTACTGCGCGTACTCAACCTGCTTGAGATGCCGCGCTCGGGCACGCTCTCTATTGCGGGTAACCGTTTCGACTTCACGAAAACGCCGTCAGATAAAGCTATTCGCGATCTGCGCCAGAACGTGGGTATGGTTTTTCAGCAATATAATCTTTGGCCGCACCTCACAGTTGTACAGAATCTGATTGAAGCGCCCTGCCGTGTGCTCGGTCTGACAAAAGAGCAGGCAATGGCGCGCGCCGAGAAACTGCTCGAACGTCTGCGTCTGAAGCCCTACAGCGATCGTTATCCGCTGCATCTCTCCGGCGGCCAGCAGCAGCGTGTGGCAATTGCCCGCGCGTTGATGATGGAACCACAGGTACTGCTGTTTGACGAACCGACCGCCGCGCTTGATCCGGAAATTACCGCGCAAATCGTCAGCATCATTCGTGAGCTGGCGGAAACCAACATTACTCAGGTGATCGTCACCCACGAAGTGGAAGTTGCTCGTAAAACGGCCAGTCGTGTGGTGTATATGGAAAACGGTCATATCGTCGAGTTTGGGGATGCGAGCTGCTTTGCCAACCCGCAAACCGAAGCGTTTAAAAACTATCTTTCTCACTAAGATTCGGGACAATACAATGAAAAAAGTTCTGATTGCCGCGCTAATCGCAGGTTTTAGCCTTTCCGCTACCGCAGCCCAAACCATTCGTTTCGCTACCGAAGCGTCTTATCCTCCGTTTGAATCTATCGATGCGAATAACAAGATCGTAGGTTTTGACGTTGATCTGGCGAACGCGCTGTGTAAAGAGATCGATGCTACCTGTACGTTTACCAATCAGGCATTCGACAGCCTGATCCCAAGCCTGAAATTCCGTCGTTTTGACGCAGTGATGGCAGGTATGGACATCACGCCTGAGCGTGAAAAACAGGTCCTGTTTACCACCCCTTACTACGACAACTCTGCGCTGTTTGTTGGCCAGCAGGGTAAATACACCAGCATTGATCAGCTGAAAGGCAAAAAAGTTGGCGTACAAAACGGGACTACGCACCAGAAATTCATCATGGATAAGCATCCGGAAGTGACCACCGTACCATATGACAGCTATCAGAATGCCAAACTCGATCTGCAAAACGGTCGCATTGACGGTGTATTCGGTGATACCGCAGTGGTAACCGAGTGGCTGAAAGACAATCCAAAACTGGCCGCGGTTGGCGACAAAGTGACGGATAAAGATTACTTCGGTACGGGTCTGGGCATCGCGGTGCGTCAGGGCAACACTGAGCTGCAGCAGAAATTTAACGCTGCACTGGAAAAAGTGAAGAAAGATGGGACTTACGAGACCATCTACAACAAATGGTTCCAGAAGTAATATTTGATGAATGAATTTTTTCCGTTAGCAAGCGCCGCCGGGATGACCGTCGGCCTTGCGGTTTGTGCGCTAATCATTGGCCTCGCGCTCGCCATGTTTTTTGCCGTCTGGGAGTCCGTAAAATGGCGTCCGGTGGCATGGGCAGGTTCAGCGCTGGTTACCATTCTGCGCGGGTTACCAGAAATTCTGGTGGTTCTGTTTATCTATTTCGGCTCCTCGCAACTGCTGCTGACGCTGGCCGATGGTTTTACGATTAATCTCGGGTTTGTAGACATCCCGGTACAGATGCAGATCGAAAACTTCGACGTCAGTCCGTTCCTGTGCGGTGTGATTGCGCTGTCTTTGCTGTACGCCGCCTATGCGTCGCAAACACTGCGTGGCGCGCTGAAGGCCGTGCCACTCGGACAATGGGAATCGGGTCAGGCGTTGGGTTTATCTAAAACCGCGATCTTCTTTCGCCTGGTGATGCCGCAGATGTGGCGTCACGCTCTGCCGGGACTGGGTAACCAGTGGCTGGTATTGCTGAAAGATACCGCGCTGGTCAGCCTGATCAGCGTGAACGATCTGATGCTGCAAACCAAAAGCATTGCCACGCGTACCCAGGAGCCATTTACCTGGTACATTGTGGCGGCGGCTATTTACCTGGTGATTACGCTGGTGAGTCAGTACATTCTCAAACGCATTGACCTGCGCGCGACACGTTTTGAGCGGAGACCAGGCTGATGCTCGAGTATTTACCTGAATTGTTGAAAGGGCTGCATACCAGCCTGACGCTGACGGTCGCCTCCATCGTGGTTGCTCTGGTGCTGGCACTGATTTTCACCGTCATCCTGACGCTAAAAACGCCGGTACTGGTCTGGCTGGTCCGCGCCTATATCACGCTGTTTACCGGTACGCCGTTGCTGGTGCAAATCTTCCTGATCTACTACGGGCCAGGACAGTTCCCGACGCTGCAGGAGTATCCGGTACTGTGGCATCTGCTCTCCGAACCGTGGCTGTGCGCGTTAATTGCGCTGTCGTTAAACAGTGCGGCTTACACCACGCAGCTGTTCTACGGCGCTATCCGCGCCATCCCGGAAGGTCAGTGGCAGTCATGCGGTGCATTAGGGATGAGCAAAAAGGATACGCTGGCGATTCTGTTGCCATACGCCTTTAAACGCGCCCTCTCCTCGTATTCCAACGAAGTGGTGCTGGTGTTTAAAAGTACCTCACTGGCTTACACCATCACGCTGATGGAAGTCATGGGCTACAGCCAACTGCTGTATGGTCGCACTTATGACGTCATGGTCTTCGGCGCGGCGGGCGTGATTTACCTGATCGTCAACGGTTTGCTGACGCTGATGATGCGCTTAATCGAACGTAAAGCGCTGGCGTTTGAACACCGGAATTAAGCCGATAACTGCATAAAGCGAAAAATAAAAGACGGGCAAGTCTAACAACCGCCCGTCTTTTTTTATATCGATAAAATACTTAATCATTTTTATTGCATATAAATTCATTAAATGGCATTGTTAATTCACGCCGCAGACACGGTAAATCATCATAAGATTGACAGACGGGAGTTCCACCATGAAAAAGTTAGTACTGGCCGCATTACTGGCTACTTTCGCCGCTGGCGCCTCAGCCGCTGATAAAATTAGCTTTGGTGTATCAGCGACTTATCCGCCATTTGAATCGCTGGACGCGAGCAACAAAATTGTTGGTTTTGACATTGACCTGGCAACGGCGCTGTGCAAACAAATGCAGGCGGAATGTACTTTTACCAATCATGCTTTCGACAGCCTGATCCCCGCGCTGAAATTCAAAAAATATGATGCAGTGATTTCCGGAATGGATATCACGCCTGAGCGTAGCAAACAGGTTGCGTTCACTCAGCCTTACTATGCTAACTCCGCGCTGGTTATTGCCAAAAAAGATACCTATAAAACCTTTGCCGATCTGAAAGGAAAACGCATCGGTATGGAAAACGGCACCACGCACCAGAAATACCTGCAGGACAAACATCCTGAAGTGAAAACCGTGGCCTATGACAGCTATCAGAATGCGATTATCGACCTGAAAAATGGCCGTATTGATGGCGTATTTGGCGATACCGCCGTCGTTAACGAGTGGCTGAAAACTAACCCGCAATTAGGCGTGGCTACCGACAAAGTGACCGACCCACAATACTTCGGTACCGGTCTTGGCATTGCGGTTCGCCCGGATAACAAAGCCCTGCTGGAAAAACTGAATAACGCGCTGGCCGCCATCAAAGCGGACGGCACCTACCAAAAAATCAGCGATCAGTGGTTCCCGCAGTAATTTCCGCTCAATCTGAAAAGCCGCAACCGCGGCTTTTTTTTATCTCTTCGTCTGCGCTTTCAGTCAGTTCTTACGCCATAAATGCATTCATGGCATACACTAGTTAAAACGATAAAGAATGAGGCATAAGGATGATAGCGTTTCCTGCCAGCTTGCTGATCCTCAATGGAAAAAGTGCTGATAATCTTCCCCTACGTGACGCCATTGCAAATCTGCGTGATGAGGGTGTGGAAATCCATGTTCGCGTCACCTGGGAAAAAGGCGACGCTCAACGTTACGTGGATGAAGCGCGTCGATTAGGCGTTGCAACGGTGATTGCCGGCGGCGGCGACGGCACGATCAACGAAGTCTCTACAGCGCTAATCCAGTCGCAGGGTGGCAATATTCCCGCCCTGGGTATTTTACCGTTGGGAACGGCGAATGACTTTGCCACCAGCGTGGGTATACCCGACGACCTTGATAAAGCGTTAAAGCTGGCTATTGCCGCAAATGCCGCTGAAATTGATATGGTACAGGTCAATGATAAAACCTGTTTTATCAATATGGCGACCGGCGGCTTCGGTACACGCATCACCACCGAAACGCCAGAAAAACTCAAAGCCGCGCTGGGCGGCGTATCGTATTTTATTCACGGTTTAATGCGCATGGATACGCTCAAGCCCGACGTCTGCGACATCCGTGGAGAAGATTTTCACTGGCAGGGCAAAGCGCTGGTGATTGGGATTGGTAATGGCCGCCAGGCCGGTGGTGGACAACAGCTTTGCCCGACGGCGCTGATTAACGACGGTCTGCTGCAACTGCGCATTTTCACCGGCGAGGAGTTGCTGCCTGGGCTGCTTTCAGCGTTAACGCAATCTGAAGACAACCCTAATATCATTGATGGCGCTTCATCGTGGTTTGATATCCGCGCCCCACACGAAATTACCTTTAATCTTGATGGCGAACCGCTCAGCGGACAGGAATTTCATATTGAAATCCTGCCCGCGGCGCTACGTTGCAGACTGCCGCCGGGTTGCCCGTTGTTACGCTAACAAAACGGCACCCCGCCGGAATCAGGCAATGGTGACTTTGCTGTCCAGATAAACATCCTGCACGGCGTTAATCAGCTTAACGCCGTCGGACATGGTTTTCTTGAAAGCTTTGCGTCCAAGGATCAGCCCCATACCGCCAGCGCGTTTATTAATGACCGCCGTACGTACCGCATCGCTCAGATCGGTTTCTCCACCGGCAGCGCCGCCAGAGTTAATTAATCCGGCGCGCCCCATATAGCAGTTCGCCAACTGATAGCGTACCAGGTCAATCGGGTTATCGCTGGTCAGCTTGCTGTAGACGCGATCGTCGGTGTAGCCAAAGTTAACGGCTTTGTATCCGCCGTTATTTTCCGCCATTTTCTGCTTCACAATATCCGCCCCAATGGTGGCCGCCAGATGGTTAGCCTGACCGGTGAGATCGGCGGAGACGTGATAATCCACGCCGTCTTTCTTAAACGCGGAGTTACGCAGATAAGCCCACAGTACGGTGACCATACCCAGTTCATGGGCACGCTCAAACGCGGCAGAAATCTCTTCAATCTGACGGCGAGACTCCTCAGAACCGAAATAGATTGTCGCCCCAACCGCAACCGCGCCCATATTGAACGCCTGCTCGACGCTGGCGTATAGCGTCTGGTCAAACGTATTGGGATAACTGAGCGTTTCGTTGTGGTTAATCTTCACAAGGAACGGAATGCGGTGCGCGTAACGGCGGGAAACAGAAGCCAGCACGCCATAGGTCGATGCCACGCAGTTACACCCTGCTTCGATTGCCAGTTCCACGATATTCTTTGGATCAAAGTACAACGGGTTAGCCGCAAACGATGCCCCGGCGGAATGCTCCACGCCCTGGTCCACCGGAAGAATCGACAGGTACCCTGTTCCGGCCAGACGGCCCGTGTTATACAGCGTCTGCATATTACGCAGTACGGCTGGCGGACGGTTGTTATCAACCATTACGCGATCGACGTAATCATGTCCTGGCAGGTAAAGTTGGTCAGAAGGAATGGTCATACAACGATGCTGTAAAAGGCTGTCGGCATCTTTGCCAAGCAACTGCGCAATATCAGTCATAGCTATGCTCCCGTAAGTTCCGATTAATAATCGGAATGTGAATTATCCTGACCCGCTTTTTGCGGGCAGCAATAAGCCTGGTACCGACTGCGCTTTTTTTCCATCTTTAGCGCACTTTTCAGCGATTTCCGCTGGAACGATTCAGGAAGAAATAGTGTTAAGGCGGTCAAATTTAGACCACAAAGGTATTTTAAAGGTATTATCAAGTGGTACTATCAACGCGTACCTTACCTGTCATGAAGGATTTAAAGATGAAAACTACAGTTAAGCTGTCGTTCATGATGTTTGTTGAGTGGTTTATCTGGGGCGCCTGGTTTGTCCCACTTTGGCTGTGGCTCAGCAAAAGTGGCTTTACCGCGGGTGAAATTGGTTGGTCTTACGCCTGTACCGCCATTGCCGCGATCCTGTCGCCGATTCTGGTCGGCTCTATCACTGACCGCTTCTTCTCAGCGCAAAAAGTCCTCGCCGTGTTGATGTTTGTCGGCGCTATCCTGATGTACTTCGCCGCGCAGCAAACCACCTTCAGCGGATTCTTCCCGCTGTTACTGGCCTATTCACTGACCTACATGCCGACAATTGCGTTAACCAACAGTATCGCTTTTGCCAACGTACCGGACGTTGAGCGTGATTTCCCACGCATTCGCGTGATGGGCACCATTGGCTGGATTGCGTCTGGTTTGGCCTGCGGCTTCTTGCCGCAAATGCTCGGCTATAGCGATATTTCCCCCACCAATATTCCCCTGCTTGTCACGGCCGGAAGTTCCGCGCTGTTAGGCGTTTTTGCGTTCTTTTTACCGGATACGCCGCCGAAAAGTACCGGCAAGATGGATTTCAAAGTCATGCTGGGGCTGGATGCGCTGATCCTGCTGCGGGATAAGAACTTCCTCGTCTTTTTCTGTTGCTCATTCCTGTTTGCCATGCCGCTGGCGTTTTATTACATCTTCGCCAACGGTTATCTGACAGAAGTTGGGATGAAAAATGCCACCGGTTGGATGACGCTGGGCCAGTTCTCTGAAATCTTCTTTATGCTGGCGCTGCCGTTCTTCACCAAACGCTTTGGCATTAAAAAGGTATTGTTGCTTGGTCTTATTACTGCGGCTATCCGCTACGGATTCTTCGTTTACGGCGGTGCGGAAGAATATTTCACTTATGCCCTGCTGTTTCTCGGCATTCTGCTACACGGCGTCAGTTATGACTTCTACTACGTTACGGCCTATATCTATGTCGATAAAAAAGCGCCGGTACACATGCGCACCGCAGCACAAGGGCTTATCACGCTCTGCTGTCAGGGATTCGGCAGCCTGCTGGGTTATCGCCTGGGCGGCGTAATGATGGAAAAAATGTTTGCCTATAAGGAACCGGTTAATGGTCTCACCTTCAACTGGGCGGGCATGTGGGGATTTGGCGCGATCATGATCGCCGTCATCGCCGTGCTGTTTATGATTTTCTTTCGCGAATCAGACAAAGAAATTACCGCCATTAAGGTGGACGATCGCGATGTAGCGTTGAAACAAGGGGAAGTGAAATGAAAGCAGAACGTATTCTCGGTGCTCTTTATGGGCAGGCGTTAGGGGATGCGATGGGCATGCCGTCGGAACTGTGGCCAAGAACCCGGGTAAAAGCACACTTCGGTTGGATCGACCGTTTCTTGCCTGGACCTGCGGAAAATAATGCCGCCTGCTATTTTAACCAGGCGGAATTTACCGATGACACATCCATGGCCTTGTGTCTGGCTGATGCCCTGCTTGAATGTGACGGAAAGATAGTCCCAGACGTTATTGGCCGCAATATTCTGGCCTGGGCCGAACGTTTCGATGCTTTTAATAAAAACGTGCTTGGTCCAACGTCAAAAATTGCGCTAAATGCCATTCGCAACGGTAAACCAGTTGCCGAACTGGAAAATAATGGCGTCACTAACGGGGCGGCAATGCGCGTTTCGCCGCTGGGATGTCTGCTGCCCGCGCGCGATCTCGATACCTTTATTGATGACGTGGCACTGGCCTCCAGCCCGACGCATAAATCGGATCTGGCTATCGCCGGCGCAGTCGTCATCGCATGGGCGGTGTCGCGTGCTATCGACGGAGGAAAATGGTCGGAGATTGTTGACGCGCTACCTGCCATTGCCCGACATGCGCAGCAAAAACGGATCACCACCTTTAGCGCCTCGCTCTCTGCCCGTCTTGAACTGGCGCTGAAAATCGTCCGTCATACCGATGGCATTGAGTCCGCCAGCGAGCAGTTGTACCAGGTGGTTGGGGCCGGGACCAGCACCATTGAGTCCGTGTCCTGCGCCATCGCGATGGTCGAACTGGCGCAGACCGATCCTAACCGCTGCGCCATTCTGTGCGCGAATCTTGGCGGCGATACCGACACCATCGGGGCAATGGCGACCGCTATTTGCGGTGCGTTGCACGGCGTAAGCGCGATTGACCCGGCATTGAAACAGGAACTGGATGCGGTAAATCAGTTAGATTTTACCCGCTATGCCAATGGATTACTACGACTGCGCGGGCAACGGGAGGCGTTATGAACAGCACCACGCGTCTGCAACACCTTCTCCCGCAGTTAGGTTCACACAGGCCGGTCACGGTGGTGGGGGCGGCGGTCATTGATGTGATTGCCGATGCGTATGCCCTCCCCTGGCGCGGATGTGATATCGAGCTTAAACAGCAAGGCGTTAACATTGGCGGCTGCGCGCTCAATATTGCCGTGGCGCTCAGGCGTTTAGAGATCAACGCCAGCAATGCGCTACCGCTGGGTCAGGGGGTATGGGCCGATATTATCCGCAACCGGATGGCAAAAGAGGGATTGCACAGCCTGATCGACAACGCGGAAGGCGATAACGGCTGGTGTCTGGCGCTGGTGGAACCGGATGGCGAACGTACCTTTATGTCTTTTAGCGGCGTCGAAAACCAGTGGAACGCCGACTGGCTGGCGCGTCTGAACATCCCGCGTAACAGCCTGGTCTATCTGTCAGGCTATCAGTTAACCTCTCCATGTGGCGAGCTGCTGGTCCAGTGGCTGGAAGGTCTGGAAGACGTGACGCCATTTATCGATTTTGGTCCGCGAATCGGCGATATTTCAGACGACTTAATGGCGCGAATCATGGCCTGCCGCCCGCTAGTATCGCTCAATCGACAGGAGGCCGAAATTGCCGCCGAGCGGTTTGCATTAAGCCAGGATGTAGAAGGTTTTGGCGTTGAGTGGGTGCGCCGTTTCGCCGCGCCGGTGGTGATACGCCACGATAAAGACGGCGCGTGGTATTTCAGCGCGCAAACATCCGGTTGCGTGCCAGCATTTAAGACCACCGTCGTTGATACCATTGGCGCGGGCGACAGCCACGCTGGCGGCATGCTGGCCGGACTGGCGTCAGGCTGGTCGCTGGCTGATGCGGTACTGCTGGGCAATGCGGTGGCTTCCTGGGTAGTCGGGCATCGCGGCGGCGATTGCGCCCCCTCGCGAGAGGCGTTACTCCTCGCACACAAAGACGTATAGATCGCTTCGGCAATAGCTGATGCTGTATTCAATGGGCCGTTGCTGCTGGTCAAGCGCTACCTGCTTGATCACCAGCACCGGCACTTTGCTGTCCATTTGAATGTGTGCCTGGAACTCCGCGTCTGGCATCCGGGCGCTGACGCGTGAGCGCGTACGCTGCGGGAAGATATGCTGGCTGCGGAAATACTCATACAGCGAAACGCCGATGGCATCCACATCATGGATTAGTTGGGCAGGTACCCATGACTCTTCAATGGAAACGGCGTCTTCATCGACATAGCGAATACGTTTGAGCAGGAAGACCTCACTCCCGACGGCAACAGCCAACTGCTGCGCCACCTCTTCCGGACAAGGCACAATGCGCTTGTTGACCCACAGCGTATCCGGTTTTTTGCCGCGTAAAACAACCTGCTGCGAAAAACCCCGCGCTTCTTTGAGCGAATACTCGAAGATGTTGTTGATCTGCGTCCCGTAACCGCGGGCGCGTGTCACCACGCCTTCTTGCTCCAGAGCCTGCATCGCCTTGCGTACCGTAATTCGCGACACGCCGGTCAACTGACTGAGATCGCGCTCGCCGGGCAGGATATTGCCATGCTCAAGGATCCCGCTGCGCACAGCGTTTTTCACCGTTTGCGCAAATTTCATATACAGCGGCGTGTTATCTGCCGCTGCAATGCGTTCATTCAGTTGCGCGATAAGCTGGGTATGCGCTTGTTCCATTTATCTTTTTCCTGCAGCCGTTTCTGCAGTCAGTATACTCATTACCACCACGCGTGGAAATGATGCACCGGACCAATTCCCTCGCCCACTTCCAGCGTGTCGGCTTGTGCCAGCGCCGCCGAAAGCCACAGTTTGGCCTCCTGTACCGTATCGGCCCAGTTGTTATGCCGTGGACGCAGCGCCGCCAGCGCTGCGGAAAGAGTACAACCGGTACCGTGGGTATTTTTGGTCATCACCCTTGGCGCAGTAAAACGCTGTTCGCCATCACGGGTAAACAGCCAGTCCGGGCTTTGCACATCCTCCAGATGACCGCCTTTCATCAGCACCGCCTCACAGCCCAGCGCTCGCAGCTCCCTTCCCTGTTCTAACATCTCCTGCTCAGTTTGCGCATGCGATACGCCGAGCAATGCCGCTGCCTCCGGCAAATTTGGGGTGATAATTGAAACCTGCGGCAGCAAACGGGTACGCAGCGTTTCTACCGCCGCGGGCGACAGTAACGGATCGCCGCTTTTCGCCAGCATCACCGTATCCAGCACCACATTTTGCACCCGATGGCGGTGCAAACGTTCGGCCACCGCTTCAACAATATCCGCTTCCGCCAGCATGCCGATTTTGGTGGTATCGATACGTACATCGCTGAACACCGAGTCCAGTTGTGCGGCAACAAAGTCAGGTTCAATGCGATACACCGACTGCACCCCGCGCGTATTTTGCGCCACCAACGCGGTGATCACCGAACAGCCGTAAGCGCCAAGCGCGGAGAAAGTTTTTAAATCAGCCTGAATACCCGCGCCACCGCTGGGATCGGTTCCGGCGATCGTTAATGCGTTAATCCGTTTCATGCTTGCTCCTGCGCGTTCAGGTTATAGAGGGCGTCGAGAAATGCCGGGACAAAACTGCCCGGTCCGGTCGATTGTTGCGTGGCGATTTGTCCGGCCTGTTTCATCCAGCTACAGGCGGAAGCGACGTTATCAAGCCGGTCGCCGGGCAAGGCACAGCTGGCCGCAACGACCGCAGATAGCGCGCATCCTGTGCCGACTACGCGCGTCATCAATATATCGCCGCCATTCACGCAGACGGTACGCTGACCATCGGTAACATAGTCCACTTCGCCGGTCACCACGACAATGGTTCCAACCCGACGAGCCAGCGCCTGAGCAGCACCAAGCGCAGCCGCTGGCGTATCGGTCGTGTCCACGCCACGGCCCCCACTGTTCATTCCCGCCAGCGCCAGTATTTCTGAGGCATTACCGCGAATTACGGCTGGCTGTAGCGACAGTAAATCCAGACAAAATCGGCGGCGAAAATCGAGTGCGCCCACGGCAACGGGATCGAGCGCCCAGGGAGTTCTGGCAAGGTGTGCCTGCTCAACGGCAGCGCGCATCGCCGTGGCCCGCTCTCGGGTTAGCGTGCCGACGTTAACCAGCAACGCGCTGGCGATAGCCGCAAACTGGCTGGCTTCCTCGGGCTCAATCACCATCGCAGGTGATGCGCCTAACGCCAACAGCGTATTGGCGGTAAAGTTTTGCACGACCTCATTGGTCATACAGTGTACAAGGGGGGAAAGCGTTCTAAATTGGTGTAAGGCGTGGGCCGCGAGCGCGCGGCTGTGCAGGTCAGGCTGCATGGTTCAGCTCCTGCCCGCGCGAAGAAGGGACACGAGCAGTGTCAGACTTCCCTACGCTGGCATTATCCAGATCAGGTGGTACGGGTATTTCTCAGCCTTCACCAGGAAGGGCACCCCGAGTCGTTGAAACACAAACGTAATATGCTGGTTTCAGCAACAGGATACTGTCTGTGTCTGATGATGTAAATCGGCACGGCACGCTGATGCTTCGCCGCTAAACCTCTGGTCACAGTTGCCTGATTTCTGTACTTTCATTTACACTTTTTACGAAATTACTGGAGTGATAACAAAATAGTGCTTGTCAGATGTCCTGTTAGCCAGGAATCATACATGACTGATTTTGATGACCCGAACAGGTAGAGAGGATGGGTATGAAGAAGAAAATGTTGCTGGGCGCGCTGTTGCTCGTAACCAGCACTGTCTGGGCCGCGCCTACAGCTACTGCTGCCGCAAAGGGTATTGATCAATATGAGCTAAAAAGTTTTATTGCTGACTTCACCCATTTCAAACCCGGTGACAAAGTTCCACCACTGTATCTCACCGAAGAATACACCATAAAACAGTGGAATCTGCGCAACCTGCCCGCACCGACGGCAGGTACCCACTGGACCTATATGGGCGGCGCGTATGTGCTGGTCAATGATGCCGATGCTAAGATCATTAAAGCCTACGATGGCGAGGTTTTTTATCATCGATAATGGTATTTAATTAAAATGAAGAACACGTACTGTCCAAGAGGCAATTCGTGTTCTAAATTTCATGAAAAATCAATCATATGTAATAGTAAAAACAACCTTGCTTTGCACTTTCCCTGTTCGCAACGGTTCATTATTAATTCGTGCATACCTGGCACTAACTATAAAATTATAATATTTATCAACCGCCCCCATCTTTTCTATTCTTTTTAAAACAGATCCGTTTTTTAAGGGGACACTGGTATCTGAACCACTGTAGATATTAAATCCCACTCCTTGCGCACCATCAGGTAAAGTGTTTTTCAGGGTAAGTCCATCATCCGACCAATCGCCAGAAGAAACTTTAAGTGTTACAGGATTTGTTGCTACACTATACACACCGTTACATTCTAGCTTGAGAGTATCAGAAACATTTTCTCCATATCTACCAGCCTGTAAATCTTTCATAGAAATATTCGGTAAAGTAATAGCATAATCAGACTGTAAAAACTTACAGGTTGTCGGTTTATGCGTTATATTGAAGGTTATTTTTTGCGAAAATGAAGCATTCAGACCTAGTAAACATGCTAAAATATTTGTCAAACTACAGCTGGAATTTGATGAAAATATAATCGCATCATCAATAGTAAAGGTGCTGGTGTTAGAAAACCGCTGTTTTACATTACCAGGAGCGTCGACATATTCAACCTTAAGTTGAATATCTTTTGTATTAAACAGATCTGCTGCTGAATAATCACGACTGGGAAATACTGAACCTGGCGTAGGTATTGGCGATTCCCCCCCGACAGAAGCATTTAATTTAATATATATAGATTTCCCGCCTGAAGAATTTTGCAATTCAACTATATAATCTTGTAGGCTATTGGCTATATAAATTTTATCTCCAGAGCTATAACAACTAAAACTCCCATCAAAATTCGTATTGAAATTTTTAGTCTCCCCTTGGTCCGTTAATGTGAAACTAATGTTAGCATCTTTTTCTTGCGTTCCCGAGCAAGTTGCGTAAGACATCATTGGAAATAATAAAACCAACATTATGTAATACTTTTTCATGTATCACCTCACCGACAAATATAAACTTTACTTTCATCAATCGTTTTATCGAAGGTGATTGCGCATGAAAGTCCCTGTTGTTTATCGACCGCCACTTTTATCTCCGGCGGTACTTGGTTGGTACGAATAAAAAGCTGACTTCCCTGACCTACCACACCAATATTTTGTCCATGGCTGTCTTCAACTTCATAGCCAAACGTCAGCGGTGAACCATCTGGACGCAACGCACGAATAAACCATGGCTGACGTTGATCGGTCTCAAATTTAACCAACACCACGGCACCCCGATAGGGAGCGGTACTGTGTCGATTCCCCATCAACTCGGTTTCACTGTTCGTATTTGAAATATCCAGCATCAGGTTATTTTCCCGATAGGGGGTAATAGTATCGTATAACACTACACCGTTATGGTTCGTGGTACGGTATCGTTGCCCGTTAACATAGGCCCCTTCCAGTCCCGGAGCCTGAAGAATAGCAAAGGTATCTGAGAGACGATTAGCCAGATTCACTCCGCCAGACCATGCCAACACCCCGCCTGAAATATTGCCGCTGGCTTGCATATATTTATTTGACTGGCTATAGCTGCCGTTTAGCGTAGCAAGCGGTGCATTCCACGTTAGGTTGGCACCAGCCATCGTTTCGCTGTCCTGACGCTGATGACTCAGGTTGACACCGTAGTTAAACTGGTCGCGATCGCCAATCGTTCCTGAAAGCCCGGTCGTATTTGAGGCAAAGCCGTCATCATCAAAAGTTGTTGAATTGGATACATATAAACGTCGGCTTCTTGAAGTAATATCATCTCCCCATTCAAACGGAATAGAGATAAAAAAGTTAAACCGCTTATCTTCGCGATGATTTTCATCATAAGTCTGACTGGCAGAAAACGTATAACTGATCCGTTGCCATGTATTGGAATAACTCAACTGATAATCTTTATTGCTGCCGCTACGCCCCCAATAATCGCGCCATAGTGTACTCAGTGACACAGACCCCCAGCCGACTGGTAAAGATTGGTTGATGTTTGCAGAAAAACTATTTTTACGGCCAAAATCATTCTGGTAATAATCTGCAATGTCATAAACATCATTTTCATCACGATGATAGCTGTCTTTATTATTAGCCCAAACGTGATCGTTAAACGTTCGGTAATCCCGTGATGAGTATCGATAGGCAGCAAGGCCAAAACGCGTGGCGGTTTGTGTTAAATATTTATTATAAGCAATTTGATAGCTTTGCCCATCAAATACATCGCCATTATCCTGTTTACTGTGCGAACGCGTCGCATCCACGGAGATGGCGCCAATTCGGGTATTCCAGCCAGTCCCTAACGTAAACGAATTGTAGTTATCAGCGAGCATCGTACCGGCGTATAACGTCAAGAGGTTATTCCACCCATATTGATAACTTAGCTGGGTAAAATCGGTTTGGTTACTTGCACCCTCAATATGGCTGCGACCAGCGACAAAATCATATTTGGATACACCAGGTTGCAGCATATTCGGGACAGAAGAGAACGGTACCAGATAGGTCGTTACTGACCCATCGGCCTCTTTAATACTGACATCAAGATCAGCACCACCGCCCGCCAGTTGTAAATCAGCGATAGAAAACGGACCTGGCGGTACCTCTTTTTGGTAAACCACAAAGCCGTTCTGCTCAATAGTCACTAACGCATTACTCTGTGCAATCCCCTGAACCAATGGCGTAAAATTTTGCCTTGAGTTCGGTAACATCTGCATATCACGGTACACTCGCACTCCGCGAAAGCGCACAGAGTCAAAAATATCAGACGATGTGTACATATCCCCGACACGCAGAGTACCGAGAATTTGCGAGATCCCACGCTCAAGGTAAAAAGTATTACTTTTCCACTCACCGCTACTGTCTTGAGCTTTGGTATAGCTGGCATCTGAATGTAACTGCCAGCCCAGCAGATTCAGTCCACTGTTAAAACGAGCATAGGTGCTTTTACTATTACCAGAATTTTTATAGTCGCTGTAGTACTGACTAAGGTAATAAGAAGTATAAAGAGCATTAATTCCACGGTCCCAGTTTTCTGGGGGAACATAACCATTTTCCAATTCATCTACATAAGCCTGGGGTACGCTAAGGTTTAACTGAAATTTTCCTATATTCCAACTATAGCTTCCTCCTTGAACCATTTGCTTAAGCGTCAGACATGTCTGGGTTTTATCGATCTCATGGTGATGCTGCCAACTTACTGATTTAGTGTATGATGGTGTTTTTGAGGTGCTCCAGTGGCTTCTGTTTCTATCAGCTGTCCCTCCTGTTCAGCTACTGACGGGGTGGTGCGTAAC
>NZ_VDAY01000015.1:0-137482 GCF_019584005.1 Citrobacter sp. EC_71 | reverse complement strand
TGACCCCATGCCGAACTCAGAAGTGAAACGCCGTAGCGCCGATGGTAGTGTGGGGTCTCCCCATGCGAGAGTAGGGAACTGCCAGGCATCAAATAAAGTGAAGAAGCCCATCCTGCCGGATGGGCTTTTTTGCGTCTGTGCGAAATGAAACCTGCCGGATGCGGCGTAAACGCCTTATCCGGCTTACAAAACTCGTGTACCCCTGCAATTCCGCACCACGCAAAAGCTTGTCCTGCTACCCGCGCACGAGACTGAGCAACGGGTACGGTCGCCCAAGATCGTCCACCTCTGTACGTCCCGTCACGCTAAATCCCATCTTCTTATAGAATCCAACCGCTTGCTCATTCTGTTCGTTAACGTTAGTTGTTAACGTGGAACTCATTGATAAAGCATGTTCAATCAGCAGCTTACCAACGCCACTACCACGCACATCCGGATCGACAAATAAGGCATCTATATGCTGATCGGTCAGAAGCATAAAGGCGACTGGCTCATCCTGCCCTGTTACTGCAACCCATAGAGGGGCTTCTGGTAAAAATGAACGTACCAGCTCCTCCAGCTCAATTCGATAATCCGCAGAGAGGAAATGGTGCGTGGCATCCACTGAGCGACACCAAATAGAAACTAACTTGTCTCCTTCGTCCTGGCGCGAACGACGAATGGTAATGGTCATAGCATTCTCCTTTTTTCTTTACTGCACTATTCTACAGCAAGGAGCCGTGAAACTTTCTCAACTTGAGGATGCAGGCTCGACATTCGCATGATTCCTGGGTATCTTCAGCTGTCTGGATGTCTAAACGTTTAAACGTATGTAGTGAGGTTATCAGGTTATGCCAATTCGCGTGCAGGACGAGCTACCCGCCGTCAATTTCTTGCGTGAGGAAAACGTCTTTGTCATGACGACCTCCCGCGCTTCCGGTCAGGAAATTCGTCCACTGAAGGTGCTCATCCTTAACCTGATGCCGAAGAAGATTGAAACGGAAAACCAGTTCCTGCGTTTATTGTCTAACTCACCGCTACAGGTAGATGTTCAGCTATTGCGCATCGATGCCCGCGAGTCACGCAACACCCCAACGGAGCATCTGAATAACTTTTACTGTAATTTCGAGGATATCTGCGATCAGAACTTTGATGGACTGATTGTTACAGGGGCACCGCTGGGTCTGGTTGAGTTTAATGACGTGGCTTACTGGCCGCAGATTAAGCAAGTGCTTGAATGGGCAAAAGATCACGTTACCTCGACGCTGTTTGTCTGTTGGGCGGTGCAAGCCGCATTGAATATCCTTTATGGCATTCCCAAACAAACCCGCACGGACAAACTCTCCGGCGTGTATGAGCATCATATTCTGCATCCTCATGCGTTGCTGACGCGCGGATTTGATGACGCATTTTTGGCCCCTCATTCGCGCTATGCCGATTTCCCTGCCGCACTTATCCGCGACTATACCGATCTCGAGATTTTTGCCGAAACGGAAGAGGGCGATGCCTATCTGTTCGCCAGTAAAGATAAACGCATTGCCTTTGTGACGGGTCATCCGGAGTATGACGCGCACACGCTTGGTAGCGAATATTTTCGTGACGTTGAAGCGGGCTTATCCCCGGAAGTACCCTATAACTACTTCCCGAAAGATGACCCGCAAAACAAACCGCGGGCAACCTGGCGTAGCCATGGCAATCTGTTGTTTACCAACTGGCTCAACTATTACGTCTACCAGATCACGCCATATGATCTGCGTCACATGAATCCAACGCTGGATTAATCTTCTGTAGCAGACGATCCTTAAGCGTTTCAGCATGTTGAATCAGGCACCTTCGGGTGCCTTTTTTATTTCCGAAACGCACCTCAATGTGTAATTAAATTTTATTTATATTGTTATCAATAGGTTAATTGATAATTAAATTAAAAATGGAAATTGTTTTTGATTTTGAGATTTAAATGAGTAGTCTTAGTTGTGCTGAACGAAAACCGACAACGATCCTTCGTTCGCATTGGGGATGTGTTTGGATCAATGACGAGGAACTACGCAATGAATCAACAGGCAACGACAACCGATGAACTGGTCTTCACCAGGCCGCGTGGCGAACAAGAACAGCAAATTCTGACCGGAGAAGCGGTGGAGTTTCTGACTGAACTGGTGACAAGATTTACGCCTAAGCGGAATAAGCTTCTGGCTGCGCGGATCCAGCAGCAGCAGGATATTGATAACGGTAAGTTGCCTGATTTTATTTCGGAAACAGCTTCCATTCGCGATGGCGACTGGAAAATTCGCGGTATTCCTGATGATTTACTGGATCGCCGCGTAGAGATTACCGGACCGGTTGAGCGCAAGATGGTCATCAACGCGCTGAACGCGAACGTCAAAGTCTTTATGGCTGACTTTGAAGATTCGCTGGCCCCTGAGTGGAGCAAAGTTATCGACGGGCAGATCAACCTGCGCGATGCGGTCAATGGCACCATTAGTTACACCAACGAAGCGGGTAAAATTTATCAACTCAAACCCAATCCAGCTTTATTGGTGTGTCGTGTGCGCGGTCTGCATCTGCCGGAAAAACACGTCACCTGGCGTGGCGAATCCATCCCGGGCAGCCTGTTCGATTTTGCACTCTACTTCTTCCACAACTACAAAGCGTTGCTGGCAAAAGGCAGTGGCCCGTATTTCTATCTGCCAAAAACGCAGGCCTGGCAAGAAGCAGCCTGGTGGAGTGAAGTGTTCAGCTATGCAGAGGACCGCTTTAATCTGCCGCGCGGCACCATCAAAGCGACCCTGCTGATTGAAACGTTGCCCGCTGTTTTCCAGATGGACGAAATTCTGCACGCGTTGCGTGACCATATTGTGGGCCTGAACTGTGGCCGCTGGGATTACATTTTCAGCTATATCAAAACCCTGAAGAACCACCCGGATCGCGTGCTGCCGGACCGTCAGGTAGTGACGATGGATAAGCCATTCCTCAGCGCCTACTCGCGTCTGTTGATTAAAACCTGTCACAAACGCGGTGCGTTTGCGATGGGCGGCATGGCTGCGTTCATTCCCAGTAAAGATGCCGAGCGTAACAACCAGGTTCTGACCAAGGTAAAAGCGGATAAAGCGCTGGAAGCGAATAACGGTCATGACGGTACATGGATTGCCCATCCGGGCCTGGCAGATACCGCAATGACGGTATTCAACGACGTGCTCGGAGAAAACAAAAATCAGCTGTTTGTGACGCGTGAAGAAGATGCGCCAATTACCGCTGAACAGCTGCTGGCGCCTTGTGAAGGTGAGCGTACCGAAGAGGGTATGCGCGCCAACATCCGTGTCGCGGTGCAGTACATCGAGGCGTGGATCTCCGGTAACGGCTGCGTACCGATTTACGGTCTGATGGAAGATGCGGCCACCGCCGAAATCTCCCGCACCTCCATCTGGCAGTGGATCCACCACCAGAAGACGCTCAGCAACGGCAAGCCGGTGACCAAACCGCTGTTCCGCCAGATGCTGGCCGAAGAGATGTTGGTGATTCAGGACGAACTGGGCGAGCACCGCTACAGCAGCGGGCGTTTTGACGATGCCGCGCGCCTGATGGAGCAAATCACGACCTCTGATGAACTGATCGATTTCTTGACCCTGCCAGGTTACCGCCTGCTGGCTTAACTCACCACATAACAATATGGAGCATCTGCACATGAAAACCCGTACTCAACAAATCGAAGAATTACAGAAAGAGTGGACTCAACCGCGCTGGGAAGGCATCACCCGTCCGTATAGCGCGGAGGATGTGGTGAAATTACGTGGCTCGGTCAACCCGGAATGCACGCTGGCGCAGCTTGGCGCGGCGAAAATGTGGCGTCTGCTGCACGGTGAGTCGAAGAAAGGGTATATCAACAGCCTCGGCGCGCTGACCGGCGGCCAGGCGCTGCAACAGGCGAAAGCGGGTATTGAAGCGGTCTACCTTTCAGGCTGGCAGGTAGCGGCAGATGCTAACCTGGCCTCCAGCATGTATCCGGATCAATCGCTGTATCCGGCGAACTCCGTCCCGGCAGTGGTGGATCGGATCAACAACACTTTCCGTCGTGCGGATCAGATCCAATGGTCAAGCGGTATTGAGCCGAACGATCCGCGCTACGTGGATTACTTCCTGCCGATCGTTGCTGATGCGGAAGCGGGCTTTGGCGGGGTTCTGAACGCGTTTGAACTGATGAAATCGATGATTGAGGCTGGTGCAGCAGCCGTTCACTTCGAAGATCAGCTCGCATCAGTGAAAAAATGCGGTCACATGGGCGGTAAGGTGCTGGTGCCGACTCAGGAAGCTATTCAGAAACTGGTGGCTGCCCGTCTGGCAGCCGACGTGATGGGCGTGCCGACGCTGGTGATTGCGCGTACCGATGCTGACGCAGCTGATTTGATTACCTCTGACTGCGATGCCTATGACAGCGAGTTCATTACTGGCGAACGTACCTGCGAAGGCTTCTTCCGTACACATGCTGGTATTGAGCAGGCGATCAGCCGCGGTCTGGCCTACGCGCCGTATGCGGATCTGGTGTGGTGTGAAACTTCCACACCAGACCTAGAACTGGCGAAGCGCTTTGCCGATGCCATTCATGCGAAATTCCCAGGTAAACTGCTGGCCTACAACTGTTCGCCGTCGTTTAACTGGCAGAAAAATCTGGATGATAAAACCATTGCCAGCTTCCAGCAGCAGTTGTCGGACATGGGCTATAAATACCAGTTCATTACCCTGGCGGGTATTCACAGCATGTGGTTCAACATGTTCGACCTCGCGCACTCCTATGCGCAGGGTGAAGGCATGCGGCACTATGTTGAGAAGGTTCAGCAGCCAGAATTTGCGGCGGCAAAAGACGGTTACACCTTCGTGTCCCACCAGCAGGAAGTGGGTACCGGGTACTTCGATAAAGTTACCACCATCATTCAGGGCGGCGCCTCTTCCGTTACCGCGTTAACGGGTTCCACCGAAGAATCGCAGTTCTGATCAATGCCCGGTGGCGCTGAGCTTGCCGGGCCTACGAAGGGATGTAGGCCGGAAAAGCGCATGCGCCATCCGGCATGACGTTGTGCCGGATGGGAGAAATCGATGACGCGTGGCCTGGAATTACTGATTGCTCAGACTATCTTGCAAGGTTTCGACGCCCAGTACGGGCGTTTTCTGGAAGTCACCTCCGGCGCGCAGCAGCGTTTTGAACATGCCGACTGGCATGCGGTTCAGCAGGCGATGAAAAGCCGTATTCACCTTTACGATCACCATGTGGGTCTGGTGGTGGAACAGCTGCGCTGCATTACTGACGGCAAAAGTACCGACGCGGATTTTTTGCTCCGCGTGAAAGATCATTACACCCGGCTCTTGCCGGATTATCCGCGCTTCGAGATTGCGGAGAGCTTCTTTAACTCCGTTTACTGCCGGTTATTTGACCACCGCTCGCTGACTCCCGAGCGGCTGTTTATTTTTAGCTCTCAGCCAGAGCGCCGTTTTCGCACGATCCCCCGCCCGCTGGCGAAAGACTTTTTTCCTGATACCGGCTGGGAGTGGCTGCTCACCCGCGTCCTCAGCGATCTGCCTCTGCGTCTACCGTGGCAGAATAAACATCGTGATATCCACTACATCATCGAACACCTGACCGAAACGCTGGGTGCGGATGTGTTGCCGCGCTGTCATTTACAGGTGGCGAACGAACTGTTTTATCGCAATAAGGCTGCCTGGCTGGTCGGTAAGCTGATTACCCCTTCCGGGACGCTGCCGTTTTTATTGCCAATCCACCGGACTGACGAAGGCGAACTGTTTGTCGATACCTGTCTGACCACGACGGCGGAAGCGAGCATTGTGTTTGGCTTTGCCCGTTCCTATTTTATGGTTTATGCCCCGCTGCCCGCGGCGTTAGTGGAGTGGCTGCGCGAGATCCTGCCCGGTAAAACCACCGCTGAATTGTATATGGCGATTGGCTGTCAGAAACATGCGAAGACTGAAAGCTACCGCGAGTATCTGCTCTATCTCGCTGATTGCGATGAGCAATTTATCGAAGCGCCGGGGATCCGCGGCATGGTGATGCTGGTGTTTACCCTACCGGGCTTCGACCGGGTGTTTAAAATCATCAAAGACAAATTTGCGCCGCAAAAGGAGATGTCCGCCGCGCACGTCCGCGCCTGCTACCAGCTGGTGAAAGAGCACGACCGCGTCGGGCGGATGGCTGATACTCAGGAGTTTGAAAACTTTGTACTGGATAAACGGCAAATCGACCCGGCGCTGATGGCCCTGCTACTACAGGAAGCGCCGGAAAAAATTACCGATCTCGGCGATCAGATTGTTATTCGCCATCTGTATATCGAACGGCGCATGGTGCCGTTGAATATCTGGCTGGAGCAGGTCGAAGGCCAGCAGCTGCGCGACGCGATAGAAGAGTACGGCAACGCCATTCGTCAGCTGGCCGCCGCCAATATTTTCCCGGGAGATATGCTGTTTAAGAACTTTGGCGTTACCCGCCACGGGCGCGTGGTGTTCTACGACTACGATGAAATTTGCTATATGACGGAGGTGAATTTCCGTCATATCCCACCGCCGCGCTACCCGGAGGATGAGATGAGCGCTGAACCGTGGTACAGCGTTTCGCCGGGGGATGTCTTCCCGGAAGAGTTTCGTCACTGGCTATGTGCCGACCCGCGCATCGGGCCGCTGTTTGAGGAGATGCACGCCGACCTGTTCAGCGCCGACTACTGGCGAGGGCTGCAAACGCGGATCCGTGAAGGGCACGTGGAAGATGTTTACGCTTACCGTCGTCGGCAGCGGTTTAGCGTACGTTATGAAACCGACCGTAGGCCGGATAAGGCCTTTGCGTCGCCATCCGGCAATGTACGCAGTGCCTGATGGCGCTGCGCTTATCAGGCCTAAAAATCGGCCCCAACCCTTGCTTATCTAAACCCGCCGTACGCCAGCGTGACTTCTTTCGCTGCTTTGATTGCCATTGCGCCAAACTCGGTCACGCGGTCATCGGTAATGCGTGAGATTGGCCCGGAAATGGAGATGGCGGCGAACGGCTCACGGTGTTCATCATAAATGCACGACGCCACGCAGCGCAGGCCCAGCGCGTGTTCTTCATCATCAAAGGAATAGCCGCGCTTACGCGTCTGCGCCAAATCCTCTTTCAGATGGACCGGCGACACCAGCGTGGCATGGGTATACGCGTGCAGCCCTTTGCGGTGCAGCAGGCCGGTAACCTGTTCTTCACTCAATTGAGATAAAAATGCCTTGCCCGCGCCGGAGGCGTGCATCGGCAGCTTGCCGCCGATAGGCGCAGACATGCGCATCAACTGGGTGCACTGCACCTGGTCGATAATAATGGCCTGATGGTCGCTTTGATCCAGCACGGCGAGGTTTACCGTCTCACCCGAATCTTCCATTAGTTTGCGCAGAATGGGGTGCACAATCGCCAGCAGATTGCGGCTTTGCAAAAAGCTGCTGCCGACGATAAATGCATGTGCGCCCACGGCCCAGTGGCCTAATTCGCCCACCTGGCGGACAAAACCCTGCTGCTGCATGGTGGTCAGCAGACGATGAGTCGTGGAGTTGGGCAGACCGGCCTGCTGCGCCAGCTCGGTTAGCGCCACGCTGCCGTTGGATTCCGCAATCCACTCCAGTAGCTTCAGACCCCGGGTCAAAGACTGAACCTGCCCGGTTGCAGGCGTAGTGGCAGCGGCGGGTTTTCTACCGCGTTTAGCGGGGACAGGGGCAACCATGACGGACTCCTTTTCTGTATCGTGGAAATCATTTTCGTTTTATTCGATTATAATGCAAGAATTCCTGTACTGATCGGATGAGTGAAGCTGAACATGTCTCATGTTGGCCGTTGTTCTCTTTTCCGCCTCTCAGGTTTGTGCCAGTATGGTCTGTTGAGTTTTTTCGGTCTGGTTGAGCGTTGTCGGGAGCGAGTGTGAGCAGCAAAGTAGAACAATTACGTCAGCAGTTAAATGAACGTATTCTGGTGCTGGACGGCGGGATGGGCACCATGATCCAGGGATATCGTCTGAGCGAAGAGGATTTCCGTGGCGAGCGCTTCGCCGACTGGCCCTGCGACCTGAAGGGCAACAACGACCTGCTGGTGCTCAGCAAGCCGGAGGTGATTGCCGCGATCCATAACGCCTATTTTGAGGCGGGCGCGGATATCATCGAAACCAATACCTTTAACTCCACGACTATCGCCATGGCGGATTACCAGATGGAATCCCTGTCGGCGGAAATCAACTTTGCGGCAGCTAAACTGGCGCGCGCTTGCGCAGATGAGTGGACGGCGCGTACGCCGGAAAAACCGCGCTATGTCGCGGGCGTGCTTGGTCCAACCAACCGTACGGCCTCTATCTCACCCGACGTCAACGACCCGGCATACCGCAACATTACCTTTGACCAGCTGGTGGCTGCCTATCGCGAATCCACCAAAGCGCTGGTGGAAGGCGGCAGTGACCTGATCCTGATTGAAACCGTTTTCGATACCCTCAACGCTAAAGCCGCTATTTTCGCGGTAAAAACCGAGTTCGAAGCGCTGGGCGTCGAGCTGCCGATAATGCTTTCCGGCACCATTACCGACGCCTCCGGGCGTACGCTTTCCGGGCAGACCACCGAAGCGTTCTATAACTCATTGCGCCATGCCGATGCGCTGACCTTCGGTCTGAACTGCGCCTTAGGCCCGGACGAGCTGCGCCAGTACGTGCAGGAGCTGTCACGGATTGCCGAATGCTACGTTACCGCGCATCCGAACGCCGGGCTGCCGAACGCCTTCGGCGAGTACGACCTCGACGCCGACACCATGGCGACACAGATTCGCGAATGGGCCGAGGCCGGTTTCCTCAATGTGGTTGGCGGTTGTTGCGGCACCACGCCGGAACATATCGCCGCGATGAGCCGGGCGGTAGAAGGTTTACCGCCGCGCAAGTTGCCAGAAATCCCGGTGGCCTGCCGGCTGTCCGGCCTTGAACCGCTGAATATTGGCGACGACAGCCTGTTTGTGAACGTCGGCGAACGTACCAACGTCACCGGCTCAGCGAAATTTAAGCGCCTGATTAAAGAAGAGAAGTACAGCGAAGCGCTGGACGTCGCCCGCCAGCAGGTGGAAAGCGGCGCGCAGATCATCGATATCAACATGGATGAGGGGATGCTCGACGCCGAAGCGGCGATGGTGCGCTTCCTAAATCTGATTGCTGGCGAGCCGGACATCGCCCGCGTGCCGATTATGATTGACTCCTCGAAATGGGAAGTCATCGAAAAAGGGCTGAAGTGCATCCAGGGTAAAGGCATCGTTAACTCCATCTCGATGAAAGAGGGGGTGGAGACCTTTATCCATCACGCGAAGCTGCTGCGTCGCTACGGCGCCGCGGTGGTGGTGATGGCTTTTGACGAGCAGGGACAGGCCGATACCCGCGCGCGTAAAATCGAGATTTGCCGCCGGGCGTACAAAATTCTCACCGAAGAGGTGGGTTTTCCGCCGGAAGACATCATCTTCGACCCGAATATTTTCGCCGTCGCCACCGGTATTGAAGAGCACAACAACTACGCGCAGGACTTTATCGGCGCCTGTGAAGATATTAAACGCGAGCTGCCGCACGCGCTGATTTCCGGCGGCGTGTCTAACGTTTCCTTCTCGTTCCGTGGCAACGACCCGGTACGTGAAGCTATCCACGCGGTATTCCTCTACTACGCCATCCGCAACGGCATGGACATGGGCATCGTCAACGCCGGACAGCTGGCTATCTATGACGATCTCCCGACCGAACTGCGTGACGCGGTTGAAGATGTGATCCTCAACCGACGTGAAGATGGTACCGAGCGTCTGCTGGAGCTGGCGGAGAAATATCGCGGCAGTAAAACCGACGACACCGCGAATGCCCAGATGGCGGAGTGGCGTAGTTGGGACGTGAAAAAGCGCCTTGAATACTCGCTGGTGAAAGGCATTACCGAATTTATCGAGCTCGACACCGAAGAGGCGCGCCAGCAGGCCGAACGCCCGATTGAGGTGATCGAGGGGCCGCTGATGGACGGCATGAATGTGGTCGGCGACCTGTTCGGCGAAGGCAAAATGTTCCTGCCGCAGGTGGTGAAATCCGCCCGCGTGATGAAGCAGGCAGTGGCTTACCTCGAACCGTATATCGAAGCCAGTAAAGAGAAAGGCTCCAGCAACGGCAAGATGGTCATCGCCACCGTGAAGGGCGATGTGCACGACATTGGCAAGAACATCGTTGGCGTGGTGCTGCAATGTAACAACTACGAAATCGTCGATCTTGGCGTGATGGTGCCCGCGGAGAAAATCCTCAGAACGGCGCGTGAAGTGAATGCCGATCTGATTGGCCTTTCCGGGCTTATCACCCCGTCGCTGGACGAAATGGTCAACGTGGCGAAAGAGATGGAGCGTCAGGGCTTCACCATCCCACTGCTGATTGGCGGTGCTACCACCTCCAAAGCGCATACCGCGGTGAAAATTGAGCAGAACTACAGCGGCCCGACGGTTTACGTGCAGAACGCCTCGCGTACCGTTGGCGTGGTAGCGGCGCTGCTCTCCGACACTCAGCGCGACGATTTTGTTGCCCGTACGCGTAAAGAGTACGAAACCGTGCGCATCCAGCATGCGCGTAAGAAACCTCGCACGCCGCCGGTAACGTTACAGGCCGCACGTGATAACGATCTGGCCTTCGACTGGGAAAGTTACACCCCGCCGGTCGCGCATCGTTTAGGCGTGCAGGAAGTCGAGGCCAGCATCGAAACGCTGCGCAATTACATCGACTGGACGCCGTTCTTTATGACCTGGTCGCTGGCCGGGAAGTATCCGCGCATCCTCGAAGATGAAGTGGTGGGTGAAGAGGCGAAGCGCCTGTTCAAAGACGCCAACGACATGCTGGATAAACTCAGCGCTGAGAAGACCCTGAACCCGCGCGGCGTGGTGGGGTTGTTCCCGGCTAACCGCGTGGGTGACGATATCGAGATTTACCGTGACGAGACGCGTACGCACATTATCAGCGTGAGTCATCACCTGCGCCAGCAGACGGAAAAAGTCGGCTTCGCCAACTACTGCCTCTCTGACTTTGTCGCGCCGAAACTGAGCGGCAAAGCGGATTACATCGGTGCTTTCGCGGTGACCGGCGGTCTGGAGGAGGATGCGCTGGCAGACGCCTTCGAAGCGCAGCATGACGACTACAACAAGATCATGGTGAAAGCCATCGCTGACCGTCTGGCGGAAGCGTTCGCGGAATATCTGCATGAGCGCGTGCGTAAAGTCTACTGGGGCTATGCGGCGAATGAGAACCTCAGTAACGAAGAGCTGATCCGCGAAAACTACCAGGGCATTCGTCCGGCGCCGGGCTACCCGGCGTGCCCGGAACATACCGAAAAGGCCACCATCTGGGAGCTGCTGGATGTCGAAGCACATACCGGGATGAAGCTTACTGAATCCTTCGCCATGTGGCCTGGGGCCTCAGTTTCCGGCTGGTATTTCAGTCATCCTGACAGTAAGTATTACGCCGTGGCGCAAATTCAGCGCGATCAGGTTGAAGATTATGCCTTCCGTAAAGGCATGAGCGTGGCAGAAGTTGAACGTTGGTTAGCGCCAAACCTCGGCTACGACGCTGACTGATTCACAAAACTGTCATCTTTCTTTACAACAAACAGGGCACTCAATGAGTGCCCTGTCTCTTTCTTACGTTTAAACCCTTATACTGAAAGAACGTTCATCGGCACTGCTTGCCGGATGGCTCATTTTTGTAGGCCTGATAAGCGTAGCGCCCTCAGGCGGTATGTCATTGCGATGAACCTCAGGAACATATAACGATAAGGAGAACCTGATTCCGTGCTAACTCTGTTACACCTGCTTTCTGCTGTCTCTATGCTGGTTTGGGGCACACATATTGTGCGTACCGGCGTGATGCGCGTCTTTGGCGCCCGCTTGCGTACCGTACTCAGCCGTAGCGTTGAAAAGAAGCCGCTCGCCTTTTGTGCGGGTATCGGCGTGACGGCGCTGGTACAAAGCAGCAACGCCACCACTATGCTGGTGACCTCGTTTGTCGCCCAGGATCTCGTGGCGCTTACCCCGGCACTGGTCATTGTGCTGGGCGCCGACGTGGGGACCGCGCTGATGGCGCGTATCCTGACTTTCGATCTCTCATGGCTATCGCCACTGCTGATTTTCATCGGCGTGATCTTTTTTCTCGGGCGTAAGCAGTCCCGCGTGGGGCAACTGGGCCGGGTTGGCATCGGGCTGGGGTTGATTTTACTGGCGCTGGAGCTGATTGTGCAGGCGGTCACGCCGATAACCCAGGCTAACGGCGTACAGGTTATTTTCGCCTCGCTGACCGGCGATATTATGCTGGATGCGCTGATTGGCGCCATGTTCGCGGTTATCAGTTACTCCAGCCTGGCGGCGGTTTTGCTGACGGCAACCCTGACCGCTGCCAGCATTATCTCGTTTCCGGTGGCGTTGTGCCTGGTGATTGGCGCCAACCTTGGTTCCGGCCTGCTGGCGATGCTCAACAATAGCGCGGCTAACGCTGCTGCCCGTCGCGTGGCGCTAGGCAGCTTGTTGTTTAAGCTGGTGGGAAGTCTGATTATCCTGCCGTTTGTTCATCCGTTGGCGAATCTGATGGATGAGCTGCCGCTGCCGAAATCTGAGCTGGTCATTTATTTCCATGTTTTCTACAACCTGGTACGTTGCATAGCGATGGTGCCGTTCGCCGAACCGATGGCGCGTTTTTGCAAACGTATTATCCGTGATGAGCCGGAACTGGACGCCCACCTGAAGCCTAAGCATCTGGACATCAGCGCACTGGATACCCCAACCCTGGCCCTGGCCAATGCCGCCCGTGAAGCCCTGCGTATTGGCGATGCGATGGAGCAGATGATGGACGGGCTAAAGAAGGTGATGCATGGCGAACCGCGTGAAGAGAAAGAGTTGCGCAGGATGGCAGACGATATCAACGTGCTGTACACGGCGATTAAGCTCTATCTGGCGCGGATGCCAAAGGATGAACTGGCAGAAGAAGAGTCGCGCCGTTGGGCTGAGATTATCGAAATGTCGCTCAACCTTGAACAGGCTTCGGATATTGTCGAGCGTATGGGCAGCGAGATTGCCGACAAGTCGCTGGCAGCGCGTCGGGCATTCTCTGTCGAAGGGCTGAAAGAACTTGATGCACTGTACGATCAACTGCTCAGTAATCTGCAACTGGCGATGTCGGTATTCTTCTCTGGCGACGTGACCAGCGCCCGTCGTCTGCGCCGCAGCAAGCACCGTTTCCGCATCCTTAACCGTCGTTATTCGCATGCGCACGTGGATCGTCTGCATCAACAGAACGTGCAGAGCATTGAGACCAGTTCCCTGCACCTGGCGCTACTGGGCGATATGCAGCGTCTGAACTCACTGTTTTGCTCTGTGGCTTACAGCGTGCTGGAACAGCCGGATGAAGACGACGAGCGCGAGTACTAACGAGGACAGGTGACATGTTGCCCGGTGGTGCTGATGCTTACCGGGCCTACGGATAACCGTCAATGCTGTCATCTACCTTGATGCCGGATAAGGCGAAGCCTCCATCCGGCATCAGACAACAAACCAACTAAAAGCAGTGACCCGCCTCAACGGCAACCGCTTCTTCGCCCGCTTTAAAGATATACGTGGTGTTCGGGCCGCCAAGCACGGATTGACCGTTGCTCACTTTGATCCAGTTCCCTTCCGGCAGACCAATCACCGTCAGTTCCGGCGCCACAACCAACAGCTCGCGAATACGCTGTTCACGCGTTTCGCCTTTATGGCCTTCCGGCAGCGCGTTGGTGAAGTGCGGGTTAATCTGCAGCGGGAAAAGACCCAGCGCATCAAAGCCTTTTGGATCGACAATCGGCATGTCGTTGGTGGTGCGGATGGTCTGGCAGGCAAGGTTGGAACCCGCGCTCCAGCCAATGTACAGCGCACCGCGTTTGACGACATCGACAATCGGCGCCAGTAGTCCGCGCTCGCGGCTCTCTTTCAGCAACTGGAAGGTGTTACCCCCGCCGACAATCACCAGTTCGGCGTTTTCAATGGCTGCAATCGGATCGGCAACGGTATGAATGCCAGTAACGTTAACGCCCATTGGCGCAAAGATGGCTGCCGTTTTCGCCGTGTACTCATCCCAGGTTTGCGTCACGCCGGCAAATGGAATAAACACCGCAGTGCGGCGACCGTTCAGTTGCTCTGCGATCAGCGGCAGCGCATGTTCCATCCAGCCTTTGCCCGGCAGCGTCGAGTTACTCAATAAAAGCAGTTCCATCATTTCTCCATGTAATCAGAAAATTACAAACCGCGGTAATGCTACCACTATCGATCTAACGCCTTCCTGATATGGCTCACGATGTTGGAAGGGGGAGATAGAAGCTGAGACTATTTTTTAAGTGTCAATTATTTTTCTCCTCCAGAGAGCGCAGATGATTTCAAAATTAATATATATGATTTACCATATGTGTACTCTAAAAGGAACGGAGAGGAAAATGCTACAACCTGTTCAGCTTTTCAAAATCCTGTCGGATGAAACACGGCTCGCCACTGTCATGCTTTTGCGGGAGTCCGGAGAACTGTGCGTGTGCGATATCTGTGCAGCTACCGCCGAATCACAGCCCAAAATATCACGCCATATGGCTATCCTTCGCGAGTCTGGGCTAGTTCTGGATCGTCGGGAAGGCAAATGGATTCACTATCGTCTGTCACCTCATATTCCTGCGTGGGCCGCTGAGACAATCACGACGTCCTGGCAGTGCCTTCGGGAAGATGTGCGGGAATGGTTGGCAAAGTCGGCCTGCACCTCTTGCTGAGGAAGGAGATCATATTCACATAATCATATATAATGGGGTTTGAAATGTTTTTGGCAGGGAGTATATTTTTACTGACGCTGGTACTGGTGATCTGGCAACCCAGAGGCCTGAGTATTGGCTGGAGCGCGAGTATCGGAGCTGCGTTGGCGCTGGGAACCGGAGTCATTCATATCGCTGATATTCCCGTTGTCTGGAATATCGTCTGGAACGCGACAGCGGCATTTATTGCGGTCATCATCATCAGCCTGCTGCTCGATGAGTCCGGTTTCTTTGAATGGGCCGCACTGCACGTCTCCCGCTGGGGTAACGGACGTGGCCGCCTTTTGTTTACGTGGATAGTCTTGCTTGGGGCCGCTGTTGCTGCGTTGTTTGCCAATGACGGCGCCGCACTGATCCTGACGCCGATTGTAATTGCGATGCTGCTCGCACTGGGATTCAGCCAGGGCACGACATTGGCCTTTGTCATGGCTGCAGGGTTTATTGCAGATACGGCCAGCCTGCCGCTCATTGTTTCTAACCTGGTGAATATCGTCTCGGCGGACTTTTTCGGTCTGGGCTTTACGCAGTATGCCTCCGTTATGATCCCCGTAGATGTGGCAGCGATTGCGGCCACGCTGGTCATGCTTCATCTCTTCTTCCGCAGGGACATTCCGGCGACGTATGACGTTTCTCTGCTGAAGACGCCCGCCAGTGTGATAAAGGATCCGGCAACGTTCAGGGCGGGCTGGATTGTCCTGTTATTGCTGCTTGTCGGTTTCTTTGTGCCGGAGCCTCTGGGGATCCCGGTCAGTGCGATAGCGGCTACTGGCGCAGCAGTACTGTTTATAGTGGCGAAAAGAGGTCATGCCATCAACACCGGAAAAGTCCTGCGCGGTGCGCCATGGCAGATCGTTATTTTTTCGCTGGGCATGTACCTGGTAGTCTATGGCCTGCGCAATGCAGGGCTCACGGAGTATCTGTCTGACGTGCTGAACCTGCTGGCAGAAAAGGGGCTATGGGCAGCAACGTTCGGCACCGGTTTCCTGACCGCGTTCCTGTCATCGGTGATGAATAATATGCCGACGGTACTGATTGGCGCGCTGTCGATTGACGGGAGTACGGCGACTGGCATCGTCAAAGAGGCAATGATTTATGCCAATGTGATTGGCTGCGATTTAGGTCCGAAAATCACTCCCATTGGCAGTCTGGCAACCCTGCTTTGGCTGCATGTGCTTGCCCAGAAAAATATAACGATTACCTGGGGATATTACTTCCGCACCGGCATTATCATGACTCTGCCCGTGCTGTTTGTCACTTTGGCCGCGCTGGCGTTGCGGCTCTCCCTCACTTTGTAATGAGATACAGATATGAGCAACATTACCATCTATCACAACCCTGCCTGCGGCACTTCTCGTAACACGCTGGAGATGATCCGTAACAGCGGCAACGAACCGACGATAATTTATTATCTCGATACGCCACCGACCCGTGATGAGCTGATTAAACTTATTTCAGAAATGGGAATTACGGTGCGTGCATTACTGCGTAAGAATGTTGAGCCTTACGAACACCTGGGTCTTGATGAAGAGAAATTTAGTGATGAGCAGTTGATTGATTTCATGCTTCAACATCCGATCCTGATTAATCGGCCGGTAGTCGTTACGCCGCTCGGCACTCGTCTTTGTCGCCCTTCAGAAATAGTGTTGGATATTCTGCCGGAAGGTCAGAAAGGAACGTTTACCAAAGAGGATGGCGAGAAGGTCATTGACGAAACGGGGAAGCGGGTTAAGTAATCGGCCCACTTCAAAATATTGGAGGCCTGTTAACGTTATGCGGGCGTCCGATTCACCCAGTACGTCCGCTCTGTGCCATAAGCGGAAGTTAACTACGGATAAAATTCAGCGCCTCACACCCAGAGCCGCTGCATAACGGCAATAAGCTACACTTGTTCATTATTTCCAAAACAGGAAAGCCTTCCGCTGCTTCAACGGTATGTGTTTGACATCGCGTAGTTGGGGCATTTTAATCAACAACGAGCATGGCCCGCTAACAATGAAATTGATACTTGTTCGACACGCAGAAACAGAGTGGAATTTGGAAGGAATTATTCAGGGGCACAGCGATAGCTCCTTGACCTGTCGGGGTTTGCGTGAAACATCCGTCCTACTAGCAGCGTTTAGTGCAAGTGAGTATCAAATAGAGCGTGTTTACGCTTCTCCGCTTGGACGAGCCTGGCAAATGGGGCAAAGCCTGGCTGAACACTTTCGCTGTTCACTGACGGCTGAACCGGCCCTTAAAGAGCAGGCCTTTGGTCAGTTTGAAGGTATGCCGTTAGAACTACTCAGACAAAAACATCCGAACGATGCAAATGCGTTATTCAGGCTTGATGCAGAGTATTGTCCACCTGGGGGGGAGTCACTGGCGCATGCTTCTCAGCGAGTTATGCGTTTTTTACAAAACCTGGAAGATACCTCATCACATCAACAAACAATATGTATTGTGTCTCACGGGCATGTCAGTCAGGGCACTCTGGCAATTCTTAAAGAAGGGACTGTCAATAGTTTCCCTCGCTATGCTCACCCCAATGCAAGTTATTCTGTTATCGACCTGATTAATGGAAAATGTATCGGCCTAAAGTGGGGGATTGCTACACATTTACGTCACCTGAATTAGTGGCTACCTTTCAATCATTGAAAACCCATCCTGCCAGAGTCATCATTATTTAAGCACAATGTCAGCTCCCCGCTCTAAACAGATCTTCAGAAAACGATACAGAATTCCGGCCACCAGACTTCAATCCCTTTCTGCTTCAGCTCTTTTCTAACCATGCGTTTAATCCAGGCTGCCAACGATCCATCGTCATCCTGCTTGGTGATGACACATATGATGACAGACCAGTGAAGAATATGGGTAACTGTGTGGGAGACCTGACCGCAAACAGGGCAGAACTTCGAGATGCGATTGATTTCCTGCTTAATGGCTATTAGAGCGCCCATCCTAGGCGCTCAGTTCCTGCTTCTTTACCCCGCCCGCGCAAATTCTGCTGCTTCGGCGATTAGCGCGTCATCCGGGCGTACGCCGGTATACATGGCGAACTGCTCTACGGCCTGTAAGGTAATCACCTCTGCACCGCTGATGGTCTTTTTACCTAATTGTTGTGCCAGTTTGATTACCGGTGTTTCCGGCGGCAGGGCGACCACGTCAAACACCACGCTGGCGGCAGCGACCATCGCTTCGCTGTAGGCCAGTTCATCGCTCTCTTTACCGCCAGCCATACCGACGTGCGTTACGTTGACCAGAATATCGCAGGCAATCCCTTCCGGCTGAGGCTGCCACTGGAAACCGTACTGTTTTGCCAGCGCCGGGCCGCTCTCACGATTGCGGGCGGCGACGATCACATCGTGAAAACCGGCATCGCGAAACGCGGCGATAACCGCTTTACCCATTCCACCGCTGCCGCGAATCATGACGCGTGCGCTGCTATTGAGCTGGTGGCTGGCAATCAGGCTTTTTACCGCAATGTAGTCGGTGTTAAATCCTGCCAGCGTACCGTTGTCATTGACGATGGTGTTGACGGAATCAATGACTTTTGCGGAAGGATCGATGACATCCAGAAACGGCATGCAGCTCTCTTTAAACGGCATAGAGACCGCACAGCCGCGAATTTCGAGTGCGCGAACGCCTTTCACTGCGGCCTCAATATCCTGCGTAGTAAAGGCTTTATAGATAAAATTTAACCCTAATTTTTCATACAGATAGTTGTGAAAGCGCGTGCCAAAGTTACCGGGCCGACCGGCAAGCGACATGCACAACTGGGTGTCGCGGTTAATCATGTTAAATCTCCTCGGCGTGAGACAATATGTACTGTTCGGCTTCCTGCGACCAAATCCCCTGATGACGCTCCAGGATATCGCGCAAGGCTGGATCATCAATCTGAGTGAGCGCGGTTAATGGTAAGGCTTTGCCGGTGTAAACCAGTTTTTTACCGCCACCGACTTGCGGCAATTCCAGCGTTGTTTCACCAGCCGCATTCAGCCCCAGAATGTGCGTCACCACTTTTGCTGCCTGAACTTTCTTCTCTTCGATCAGTTTTACCGCTGTGCGCATATCGTCGGTATTGCCGCCAGATGTCCCAACATAATGGGTGAAGGCGTAGTGCACGTCGTAGAAGTTAATCGGCGCGCTAAACTGCTTATCCTGCGGACCGGCAAAGAAGTTCATGCAGCCATCGGCAGCCAGCAGGGAAGAGGCCAGCGTGACCAGTCCTTCGTTGGGCACAAACACAAAGATGTCATCAAATCCATGCCCGCCGCTCAACGCCATCAAGGTGTCATAAGCCGCATCCTGGGCGTGGAGATAGTGGATTAACGTTTGTGGTTCTGATGGATAGTGCTTGCGGGCGTAGCTCAACTTGTCGTTATTGGTGTCGGTTACCACCAGCAGCGCAGGGTTAACCGGGCCATGCAGTGCATAGTCGATCGCCAGTAGTCCCATTGGCCCGGTACCGCCGAGGATTAACGTGCGCCCCTGCGGACGAATGCCCATCTTATGGTTATAAGTGCCTTCCTGCAGGTGATAGTTGGCGTTGAATGCGCCAATCACGCAGGATAGCGGCTCAACCAGCGAGCCTTCAAAATAGGTTTCGCCTTCGTAGGCCAACAAGCAGTCCTGCTCCATGACTTCATCAGGAATGATGACGTGCGTGGCTTCACCGCCTACCCACGGGAAGGAGTAGCCGGGACAGTCCGGGCGATCCGGCAGTTGCAGGTTAGCCTGAATGACATAGCGTTGGCCGGGCTGAAACTTATGCTGCCATTTTTTCCCCACGGCAATAATATCGCCGCAGAACTCGTGGCCAATGATGATCGGGTTAGTGGCCACATCATCCGGCACTTTTTTGTGGTTCTCGCCCTGGTTAGCCTCTTTCCAGGAAGAAAGGCACAGGCTGTCGGTCACGACCGAGGCCAGAATTTCATCGTCCTGCATTTCGGGAAGGTCGAAGGTTTCCAGGCGCAGATCGCGTTTACCATAAAGGCGTAAAGCTGTTGTTGTTTGCATTGTTACCACCTCTTCCTCTTTCGAGGACAATTTGTTGAAGTAGCCCCAGCATCGCCGGGGCGGAAAAATCAGGACAAGAAGCCCAACGCGTTGCCGATAATCCCCAGCGCAAACAGGGCGAATATCAGCCATACCGGATTAATTTTCTTGTTGAGCAGCCGTACCATCAGCAGCGTCAGACCCAGCGCCAGCAGGCCAGGACAGAGTTGGTCGAGGATGTTCTGCACGGTCATGGTGACGGTGGCGCCGTCTGCGCCAGGCGTTTGCGATACCACCAGCGGCACGTTGATGCTGGTCCATTTGGTGACCAGTACCCCCATCACAAACAGGCCAAGAATTGATGCGCCTTCGGTCAGTTTTTGCAGCAGGTTGCCGCCCATGTCGCTGACGATATTGACCCCTTTACGAAAGCCAAGCTGTAAGCCGTACCACTTCATGGCAAGACGTACTGCATTGAAAAGAAAGAAGAACAATAGTGGCCCGAGAATGTTTCCGGAGAGCGCCAGCGAGGCGCCGAGCGCGGCGGTAATCGGGCGCAGCGTTCCCCATACCAGCGGGTCGCCAACACCGGCCAGCGGACCCATCAGCCCAACTTTGATGCCGTTGATGGCCCCGTCGTCAATTTCCGCACCGTTGGCGCGGGCTTCTTCCATCGCGGCGGTCACGCCAATCACCGGGCCGCAAACGGCAGGTGTGGTATTGAAGAACACCAGGTGGCGCTTGAGGGCCGCAACCTGGTCCTCTTTCAGTGGATACAGGCGCTTAATAGCCGGGATCATGTCGTAGCAAAAGCCCAGCCCATGAATGCGTTCAAAGTTGAATGACGCTTGCTGGAGGTTGGAGCGAACAAACATGCTAAACAGGTCGGATTTGGTCAGTTTTTTCTGTTCCATGGTGGGCTCCATTAGTCATCAAGCTGATCGAGAGCTTGAGAAGAGGCGGGTTGCGCCTGCGGTTCGGCTTTACGCCACTGTGGGTTCAACTGGATGTAGACCAGCGCGATAATCACGCCAACCCCACCGAAAGCCAGCAGGCTCAAATCGAGATACCCTCCGGCAATAAATCCGAGGAAGAAGAAGGGCATCAGGTACTTCACGCCCATCATGCGCAGCACCATGGCGTAACCGACCACCACGATAAAGCCACCGGCAATCTGCAATCCGCGGGTGACGAATTCTGGAATGGCGTTGAGCATATTGCTGACCATATCGGCGCTGACAAACAGCGAGACGATTAATGCAGGGATGGCAACGCGCAGCGCCTGTACGCCGAGAGCGGAAACGTGCAGCATGTCGATGGTGCGAAAGCGGGCCTCTTCGGCTGCTTTATCCGCCGCGTGCTGGAACACCACGGTGATGGTACGGGCAAAGACGGTTAGTACCTGACCTGCCGCCGCGACGGGCAGGGCGATGGCGATACCGGTCGCAATGCTTTGCTGACCGACGATAACCAGAATGGCGGAGATAATACTGGCGAGCGCCGAATCGGGAGACTGCGCTGCGCCGACGTTCATCCAGCCAAGAGCAATTAACTCCAGCGTGCCGCCGAGCATAATCCCGGTTTTTAAATCACCAAGAATCAGTCCGATAACGGTACAAGCGATCAGTGGACGGTGGGTCTGGAACTCATCCAGCACGCTACCCATTCCGGCAATACAGGAAAATAGGAATATGGCGATAATTTGTAGGGTACTTATTTCCATAATATGTCACCTTGTGAATGTGATCATCCCTGCCTGTTAAAGCATAAGTACACAGGCATTTTTATTTATTCAGCGAAAGATTGTTCTTCTATTTTTTCGAGAATATTAATCGATGGATCGGATGCGACGACGCGTAAATCCAGCGTGACGCCTAGTTTATCTAACTCACGAAACGCATAAATGTCGTCGCTGTCTAAAGAAACGGCTTTGGTTAATTGTTTTTTACCTGGTCGCCAGGCCATGCCACCAATATTTAACGTGGCAATTTTTACCCCTTGTTTTACCATTGCTAATGCATCCTGCGGGCGGGTAAACAAATAAAAAACGGTTTCGCTCTGATATTGTGGGTTATGGTACACAGCGACCGCCTTTTCGATATTAACGACGTTAACCTTCATTCCTGGCGGGGCGGCCTGACGTAATAATGTTCGACGTACTTCATCGTTATAAACGTCGTCATTGCAAATAATAATTCGTTGGGCATTCGCCACCTTCGACCAGACGGTGGTGACCTGACCGTGAATCAAGCGGTCATCGATACGAGCAAGGGTAATGTTCATCAGAAATCCTCTTCGGTCGTTTCCAGATGTTGCCAGACGACACAGGTTTGTTGAGCAATGGTCGTCAGGTGTTCGCACAGTTCATCCACATTCATACAGCTTTGGTTGTCTACCAGTTCCAGCGCTAATGGCAGCGACAACCCGCTAATGACGCGAATGGTGGGGTTTTGCATTGCCAGCGAAGCGGCAGCATTCCAGGGACTGCCACACTGCAGATCGACGGCAATCAGCCATTCATCACTAGTGTGAATACTTACTAACTTTTCCAGCTTTTCCACGATGTTGCTGGCGTTCTCCCCAGGGACAAATGCCACCGCTTCGACGTTGACATCGCCGTAGACCATCTGTACTGATTCCAGCATGGCGCAGGCCAGATTGCCGTGAGCACAGAAGATTGCATTGACCATAAAACCTCCTTAGCCGCGCGTTTTTCCGCCCGCAATGTTAGTGGTTACTCCGGTGATATAACTGGCGCGCTCTGAGAGGAGATAACAAACAAAATCAGCGACTTCACTTAAACGTCCTGAACGACCTATCGGGATCGCGTTCTTGGTATAACCCTCACGCAGCTGTTCGACGGTGATGTTGCGGGTCCAGGCCAGCGCTTCTTCATACTCGGGGGTGCGCAGACCGGTTTTTTCCAGAATGCCAGGCGCAATTCCCACCACACGAATGCCGTGTTTGCCCAACTCTTTCGACCAGGAGCGGGTAAAGCTATTCAACGCGGCTTTGGTGGCGGCATAGCAGCTTTGGCCCTCTGAACCTTCCAGCCCGCTTTCGGAAGAGACATTCACGATCACGCCGTTATGCTGTTTTACCATTTGGCGTGCCGTTGCTTGCGACATTAAGAACACACCTTTCTGGTTGATATTAACCATTTTTTCAAAAGCAGCTTCGTTGAGTTCGTATTGTCCGGCGGGTGCTTTTTCATCAACCAGTAGCCGTGGGAAGTTAACGCCAGCATTATTTACCAGTCCATCAATACGTCCGTAGCGTTGGATAATTTCAGCAACAGTATGATTAACCTCTTTGGCACTGGAAATATCCGTTGGCCAGAAATGATATCCGCTATGGCTGTCATATTTACCTTCTCCGCCATGAATATCCGCCATTTGTACATTAGCGCCTTGCGCTAATAGCTCCTCGACAATGGCCAGGCCAATTCCGGATGCACCACCGGTAACAATAATGACTTTTCCCTGCAAGTTTAACCACGTTTGCATAATAAACTCCCGATTTCAGATAAGGGGATCCCACATAAAATTAATTATGGCAGGACCAATTAGAATTTATTTACTTCAACAATAATTCAGCGGTATGACTGTTGGTGACTAAACAGTTAATATAATTCCCACGTAATGCGCCTAATATCCCACTGTATTTTTCTTCACCCATCGCAATACCAATGGAGTAACGTGCCTGCTTTAATTTATCGGTTTCGATGGCGAGCGTCTTTTCACTCATCCTGGTCTCTACGGTCACACCGTTGATATCGTAAAAGCGCGAGCAAATGTCTCCGGCGACATGGCGGGCATGCAGGTCATCACTCTCTTCACTGCCGTAAAAAGCGTGCCAGTTGGCACCATCGCGTATTGCCGGAGACCCAATTCCAACCAGCGCGACATCCAGATTATCCCAGTAAGCGGAAATCGATTTGAAGTGCCGGGACTGCATAATGCCGTTACGGATCAGCGGGTTTTCCAGAAGCGCCGGGAAATCGGCCAGGTGTGATTCCCCTTTCAGCTTTGCCGCGGCGCCGTAGGTCAGCGTATTGACGTGGTAGCGGCTTTCAAGTTTACCGGACGGTCCGCCGATAATCGGCACACAGATAAGCTGGCGTGACTGGCTGGCCGGAGATAATCCTTCCACCAGTCCCCGTACCGCGCGACCCCATGAAAAACCAATAATGTCGCCGGGTTCCAGTAAGCGTTCCAGCAACTGCGCGCCGTGCACGCCCATCATATTAAGTTGTTCATCTTCCTGTTCGCTGTCGCAGGAGACTACGACCGCTTCTTTCAGACCAAATTTCTGTTTTAGCTGCTGTTCCAGCCACAGATTTTCGTTGTAGTCGTAATTAATGGCGATGGTGACGATACCCTGCTCGCGGCCACGTTTTAGTAATCGGCTGATCGTGGTGCGGTAAATCCCCAGCTCGCGGGCGATTTGCGCTTGTGTCATATCCTGCTCGTAATAAAGCTGCGCTATTTTTACGATCAGGCGGATATCATCGCTGTTTTCCGTCGCCATTTTTGGACTCCTGCACATTTGTGCAAATCACGAAATTGCCTTCTTGAACTGATATAACCCCATCTGTTTCACATCTCAAAGCTATTTTCACTTATTTCAGCGTTAAGAACTGACCGATTGTGTTGCACATTTGATGTGGAGATTGCGCGTTGTCGGCACAGATGTGCATGCTGCTCTAATGTATTGATTCTGCTTGTTTTCATCCAACAAAATTGCAGATATGTATTACCGACACTTTTGTGTCAAAAGGTGGGGCGGATCACAAATAGCGCTCGGGCATTTGAACACGATTATTTTTTATCGCCCACAAGGTAGGGTATATTTCGCTGTCAAAGGAGAAACTATGCTGCCCGACTCATCCATCCGATTAAATAAATACATCAGTGAAAGCGGAATCTGCTCGCGTCGCGAGGCGGATCGCTTTATCGAACAAGGGAATGTCTTCCTGAATGGTAAACGCGCCACCATTGGCGATCAGGTAAAGCCTGGCGACGTCGTAAAAGTGAATGGTCGGTTGATTGAGCCGCGTGAAGCGGAAGATCTGGTTTTTATCGCGCTGAACAAGCCAGTAGGGATTGTCAGCACCACCGAAGACAGCGAGCGCGACAACATTGTTGATTTCGTGAATCACAGCAAGCGTGTGTTCCCAATCGGTCGTCTGGACAAAGATTCCCAGGGACTTATCTTTCTGACCAACCACGGCGACCTGGTGAATAAAATCCTGCGTGCCGGTAACGATCATGAAAAAGAGTATCTGGTGACGGTAGATAAGCCGGTCACTGATGACTTTATCCGTGGGATGGGGGCCGGTGTGCCAATCCTCGGCACCGTCACCAAGAAATGTAAGGTGAAGAAAGAAGCGCCGTTTGTGTTTCGCATCACGCTGATTCAGGGGCTGAACCGTCAGATCCGTCGTATGTGCGAGCACTTTGGCTATGAAGTTACCAAACTTGAGCGTACGCGTATCATGAACGTTGGCTTGTCTGGCCTGCCGCTTGGTGAATGGCGCGACCTGACGGATGACGAACTGATCGATCTGTTCAAGTTGATTGAGAACTCGTCCTCAGAAGCCAAACCGAAGGCGAAAGCGAAGCCAAAAACCGCAGGCATTAAGCGCCCGGTAGTGAAAATCGAAAAATCTGCGGAGAAAGAGAAATCGCGCCCGGCAGCAAACGGTAAACGCTTTACCTCACCGGGGCGTAAGAAGAAAGGGCGTTAACGTCTGCCGCGCGTGGGCGTATTCGCTGACCAGGAAAACGATGCTTCCGCATCCGGTTTATAAGCCTGCTTTTTCTTTAACTGGCGGGCTTTTTTTGCTTCCGCTTCGCGCAAGGCCATCAGTTTATCGATGTACTCTTTCTTGATGCTGTTGGTCTCTGCGTTGGTCAGCAGCCGACCATGCGCGATGCGCGCGCGGTCGAGCAGCGTTTTCAGTTCACGCTGCTCGCGCTCGGTCATCTCTTTTTGGGTAATGCGGGGGAGTGCCATAGGGGTGCCCTCTGTTAGCCGGTATCCTCAGTGTACGGCAAAGTGCAGAGGCTGGGTAGGCCGGATAAGGCGTTAGCCACCATCCGGCGATTTGCACGCATTGTGCCTGATAGCGTTACGCTTATCGGGCCTACAGCCGACAATTAGCGGCGTTTTTTCTCATCAATCGGTTTACCGGACCAGTAACCCGCCAGCAGCGAACCAGAAAGGTTGTGCCAGACGGAGAACAGCGCACCGGGCAGGGCGGCGAGCGGGCCAAAGTAGATTTTGCCCAGCGCAGCGGCCAGCCCTGAATTCTGCATGCCGACTTCGATAGCTAACGTACGGCAGGTCGACTCGTCGAAACCAAACAGTTTTCCGCCCCAGTAGCCGCCGAGCAGGCCAATGGTGTTATGCAGGATAACGGCGATAATCACCACAAAGCCGACGGACGCAATGTGCGAAGCGGAGCCTGCCACGACGGCGCTGATGATCGCCAGGATGCACACCATAGAAAACGCGGGCAGATACGGCTCGACGGCTTTTACGACGCGTGGGAACAGATGGTGAATGACCAGTCCCAGGGCAATCGGAATGACCACGATCTGCAGAATACTCAGCAGCATACCCATCACATCCACCTGAATATGCGCATCGACATACAGCCGTGTCAGCAGCGGTGTGGCGACAACGCCGACCAACGTCGAAACGGATGAAATAGTCACGGAGAGCGCCACATCACCTTTTGCCAGATAGATCATGACGTTAGAAGCTGTTCCGCTGGCGACGCTACCGACCAGCACCATGCCTGCGGACAGTTCCGGCGGCATATTAAAAGCCAGCGCCAAAATCCAGGCGGCGAGCGGCATCACCAGATAATGCAGGAAAATACCCGCGGCGACCGGCGCAGGACGTGAGAGTACGCGTTTAAAGTCATCCACTTTCAAATGGACGCCCATGCCGAACATAATCAGCATCAGTAACGACGGCACGAATGGCCCGACAGGCGTAAAGGTGGAGGGCGTGTAATACGCAATAACAGAGAGCAGCAGCGCCCATAATGGGAACAGCCGCGTCAGAGTAGCGAGCATGTTATATTCCTTGCGATTGAAATGTGTTGTGTTGTTATAAAAAAGCCGGGTTCGAGCCCGGCTATAGTTATTATTTATCGCGTGATGAAATATTATTCAAACAAATTATGGTGCAGCTTCTGTACCACCTGTTCGGCTTCGGTTCCGGGCACCAGGAAGCACAGGTTATGGCTGGACGCGCCGTAGCAAATCATGCGGATGTTGAACGGCTCCAGTACACCGAACACCTCTTTACCCACGCCACAGGCTTTGGACAGGTCGTTGCCAATCAGCGCCACCAGCGCCAGGTCTTCTTCCACTTCAACCCGACACAGGGCAGACAGTTCCATCAGCAGAGACTGTGTTAACAGCGTATCGCCGGTAGACGTTGAACCGGTGGTATCCAGCGTCAGCGCCACGCTGACTTCCGATGTAGTAATTAAATCTACCGAGATGTTGTGGCGCGCCAGGATGCCGAACACTTCCGCTAAAAAGCCGCGAGAGTGCAGCATATTCAGGCTATGCAGCGTTAGCAGCGTTTGCTTACGGCGTAGCGCCAGGGCACGGAACAACGGTGGATTTTGGGTTTTATTGCATACCAGCGTACCGCCTGCTTTTGGATCCTTACTGGAGCCAACAAACACCGGGATATCGCTACGTACAGCAGGTAACAGGGTTGCCGGGTGCAGCACTTTCGCGCCGAAGGTCGCCATTTCCGCGGCTTCTTCGAAGGCGATTTCATCAATACGTTTAGCGGCTGGAACGACGCGCGGATCGGTGGTGTAAATGCCGGGAACATCGGTCCAGATATCGACGCGCGTTGCGTGCAGCGCTTCAGCCAGCAGGGCGGCCGTATAATCACTGCCGCCGCGTCCCAGCGTGGTGGTGCGGCCCTTGCTTTCGCTGCCGATAAAGCCTTGGGTAATCACCAGGCCTTCGCTCAGACGCGGGGCTAACTGGAGCGTGGTCAGTTCGGCCAGCGCTGCGACGTCGGGTTCTGCACGACCGAAACGATCGTTAGTGCGCATCACTTTACGCACATCAAACCACTGCGCTTGGACGTTGCGCTCACGCAGGATCTCAACAAACAGGAGGGTAGACATCAGCTCACCGTGGCTGACCAGTTCGTCGGTCAGCGCGGTTGAGGTCGCCAGTGACGCCGCCTCTGCCAGCGTGGTGATGTTTTCCAGCAGGCGTTCGATCTCTTCACGAATCACGTTTGGATAACGCAGGCGTTCCAGAATATTGAACTGAATTTGACGAATGGCGTCGAGTTTTTCGAAGCGCTCGGTTGGCTCCAGCCCTTCGGCCAGCGCGACCAGCAGGTTAGTAATGCCTGCCGATGCGGAAAGCACCACTAATCGGACGTTCGCATCAGAAAGCACCACATCGGCGCTGCGATTCATGGCATCAAAATCCGCCACGCTGGTACCGCCAAACTTGGAGACAACTACATCAGTCATAACTACCTCGTGTCAGGGAGTGAATAGAGCGACCATGGCACATAAGGCAGAACGGAAACCGGTGCAGGCGCAAATGCAAATACCGTATTTATAAATAAAATGTGTAGCTTGCACTGTCAACGCTGGGATTATGCGGATTTTTCATGCTGCAACTGCGTTGAGTAACGGTACTAATAACAACGCTGATAACGGCTATACTTTTTAACCTCGTTTGGCGGATGCCCTGGCAATGGCATTAAAACAATCACACTTTTCTGTGACTGGCGTTACAATCGATCTCAGTCACAATTCTCAAAATCAGAAGAGTATTGCTAATGAAAAACATCAATCCAACGCAGACCTCAGCCTGGCAGGCACTACAAAAACACTTTGAAGAGATGAAAGACGTTACTATCGCCGATCTGTTCGCGAAAGATAGCGATCGTTTCACCAAATTTTCCGCGACGTTTGACGATCTGATGCTGGTGGATTTCTCCAAAAACCGCATCACTGAAGAGACGCTGGCCAAACTGCAGGATCTGGCGAAAGAGACCGATTTGGCAGGCGCCATCAAGTCCATGTTCTCCGGTGAGAAAATCAACCGTACCGAAGACCGTGCCGTGCTGCACGTGGCGCTGCGTAACCGTAGCAATACCCCAATCATCGTTGACGGCAAAGATGTGATGCCGGAAGTGAACGCGGTGCTGGAGAAGATGAAATCCTTCTCGGAAGCGATCATTTCCGGAAGCTGGAAAGGCTATACCGGCAAAGCTATTACTGATGTGGTGAACATCGGTATCGGCGGTTCCGACCTTGGTCCGTTCATGGTGACCGAAGCGCTGCGTCCGTATAAAAACCATCTGAACATGCACTTTGTGTCTAACGTCGATGGGACGCACATCGCTGAAGTGCTGAAGAAAGTGAACCCGGAAACCACGCTGTTCCTGGTCGCTTCGAAAACCTTCACCACCCAGGAAACCATGACCAACGCCCATAGCGCGCGCGACTGGTTCCTGAAAACCGCCGGTGATGAAAAACACGTTGCCAAGCACTTCGCAGCCCTCTCCACTAACGCGAAAGCGGTCGGCGAATTCGGTATTGATACCGCCAACATGTTTGAGTTCTGGGACTGGGTTGGCGGTCGTTACTCTCTGTGGTCAGCAATTGGTCTGTCGATCATCCTGTCCGTTGGTTTCGATAACTTCGTTGAGCTGCTGTCCGGCGCGCATGCGATGGACAAACACTTCTCCACTACCCCGGCGGAGAAAAACCTGCCGGTGCTGCTGGCGCTGATCGGGATCTGGTACAACAACTTCTTCGGCGCTGAAACCGAAGCGATCCTGCCGTACGACCAGTATATGCACCGTTTCGCGGCCTACTTCCAGCAGGGCAATATGGAATCCAACGGTAAATACGTTGACCGTAACGGCAACGCGGTGGACTACCAGACGGGCCCAATTATCTGGGGTGAGCCGGGGACTAACGGCCAGCATGCGTTCTACCAGCTGATTCACCAGGGCACCAAAATGGTACCGTGCGATTTCATCGCGCCGGCTATCACCCATAACCCGCTGTCCGACCACCATCCGAAGCTACTGTCCAACTTCTTCGCTCAGACCGAAGCGCTGGCGTTCGGTAAATCCCGCGAGGTGGTAGAGCAGGAATACCGCGACCAGGGTAAAGATCCGGCAACGCTGGACCACGTTGTGCCGTTCAAAGTGTTCGAAGGCAACCGTCCAACCAACTCCATCCTGCTGCGCGAAATCACGCCGTTCAGCCTGGGTGCGCTGATTGCCCTGTACGAGCACAAAATCTTTACTCAGGGCGCTATCCTGAACATCTTCACTTTCGACCAGTGGGGCGTGGAGCTGGGCAAACAGCTGGCAAATCGCATCCTGCCGGAGCTGAATGATGATAAAGAGATCACCAGCCATGATTGCTCGACTAACGGTTTGATTAACCGTTATAAGTCCTGGCGCGCCTGATGACGCTGCGCTTATCCGGCCTACAGGCACACATTTGTAGGCCGGATAAGGCGTTTAGCCGCCATCCGGCATTAATGAAATATAAAAGCCGATATTAATATCGGCTTTTTTTATAAGATTGCTCCAGGATATCTACGTTGTTACTTCACTCCCTAATTGAGCTTAATCCTAAAGTAATTAACTTACCGGAATTCCATCTCTGTTATTTTCGGAATTTACGGATATTGCATATCTGATGTTTATATTTTAACTGATTGATTTTAATGTTTAATATTATTAATTAATAATGACGATTTGCTTTCTTTTCTAATTATCCTAAATTCCCGCCTGACGTAATTTGCACACTTTGGTTTGTGTATACTCGATCTCGCCCGAAATTCTTTTGGGTAAATCTCCATTCATTAAATGAAGGGAATTTGTGATGAAAAAAGTTCTGTATGGCCTTTGGGCTATATCTGCGCTTGCGGTGACCTCTGTCTATGCTGCTCCCATTCAGGTGGGTGAGGCTGCAGGGTCGGCTGCCGCGTCGGTTTCGGCAGGAAGTTCCTCCGCTACTAGCGTGAGCACCGTAAGTTCTGCGGTGGGGGTTGCCCTTGCGGCAACCGGTGGTGGTGATGGTTCTAATACCGGAACCACAACCACGACAACCACCAGTACCCAGTAATACCGGTACGTTTAATTCTAACCACACTTCGGTGTGGTTATTTTGAATTACCAAAAGCCTGCGGGATTTGTAGGCCGGGTAAGCGTTGCGCACCCGGCAATAATGCGGAGAAGTGTCGTGAAGCGACCAGCGCTCATATTGGTTTGCCTGTTACTACAGGCGTGCTCAGCCACCACCGAAGGGCTGGGCCATTCGCTGTGGGATAGCGTGTTTGGTACTCCCGGCGTTCAAATGACTGATGATGAAATCCAAAACATGCCCTACGCCAGCCAGTATATGCAGCTCAATGGTGGCCCACAGCTGTTTGTCGTACTCGCGTTTGCAGAAAACGGACAACAGAAATGGGTGACTCAGGATCAGGCCATTCTCGTGACGCAGCATGGGCGCATTGTGAAAACGCAGCTCGGCGGTGACAACCTGATTGAGGTGAATAATCTGGCAGCAGACCCGCTCATCAAACCCAATCAGATAACCGATGGCGCAACATGGACCCGCACGATGGGCTGGACTGAACATCAGCAGGTGCGCTATGCCACCGCCCGCTCTGTTTTCACATGGGATGGCACTGACAGCATTCAGGTCGGCAGTGATGAAACGCCAGTGCGCATCCTTGATGAAGAGATAACGACCGATCAAACGCGCTGGCATAACCGCTACTGGGTCGATAGCGAAGGGCAAATCCGTCAGTCGGAACAGTATCTGGGAGCTAACTTCTTCCCGGTGAAAACCACGCTGATTAAGGCGGCAAAATCATGATGAAACGAGCCGTAATGGCGCTGATTTTTAGCCTGAGCGCACCCTCTGTTTTTGCTGCGGGCAATGTCAAAGTAATGATTGCAGGCAGCGCTGAACCCAAAATATTGACCGGTGCGGAGCATCTGATCGATCTGGTTGGACAGCCGCGGTTGAGTAATAGCTGGTGGCCCGGAGCGGTCATCAGCGAAGAGCGGGCAACGGCGGCGGCAGAACGCCAGCAGCAGGCATTACTGGCTCGTCTGGCAGCGCTGAGTGCTGAAGAAAGCGGTGACGATGCCGCGGCTATCAACACATTACGCCAGCAAATTCAGGCACTGAAGGTGACCGGTAGACAGAAAATCAACCTTGACCCGGATGTGGTGCGCGTCAGCGAGCGAGGCAACCCGCCGTTGCAGGGCAATTACACGCTATGGGTTGGATCGCAGCCAACGGATATCACATTGTTTGGTTTGCTAAGCCGTCCGGGTAAACAACCGTTTGTGCCCGGGCGTGATGTCGCCAGCTATCTCGATGGGCAAAGTCGGCTCAGCGGTGCGGATCGCAGCTACGCGTGGGTCATCTATCCCGATGGGCGCTCGCAAAAAGTCCCTATCGCTTACTGGAACAAACGTCACGTTGAGCCGATGCCCGGCAGCATCATTTTTGTCGGACTCTCTGATGCCTTCTGGAGCAGTACCCCGGATGAAATCAATGCCGATATTCTTCACACCCTGACCCAGCGGATACCTGAATAATGAGAAAAACTTATCTGCTCAGCTTACTGGCGCTGGGCGTAAGCGTTGCCTGTCACGGTGAAACATGGCCTGCGCCCATTGGTCCATCCCAGTCCGATTTTGGCGGCGTAGGTCTGCTGCAAACCCCGACTGCACGGATGGCGCGTGAAGGGGAAATGAGCCTCAACTACCGGGACAACGATCAGTACCGCTACTACTCTGCGTCGGTGCAACTGTTCCCATGGCTGGAAACCACGCTGCGCTATACCGATGTGCGTACCAAAAAATACAGCAGCGTAGAGTCATTTTCTGGCGATCAGACATATAAGGATAAAGCGTTTGATCTCAAACTTCGGCTGTGGGAAGAGAGCTACTGGATGCCGCAGGTGGCCGTTGGCGCGCGGGATATCGGCGGGACGGGTCTGTTTGATGCGGAGTATATTGTAGCGAACAAAGCCTGGGGCCCGTTTGATTTCTCGCTCGGTCTGGGCTGGGGATATCTTGGTACCAGCGGCAACGTCAGCAATCCGTTTTGCTCATACAGCGATAAATTCTGTCATCGCGATAACAGCTACAAGCAGGCTGGTTCTATTGACGGCAGTCAGATGTTTCATGGTCCGGCATCGTTATTTGGCGGCGTGGAATATCAGACACCCTGGCAGCCGCTGCGCCTGAAACTGGAGTATGAAGGCAATAATTACCAGCAGGATTTTGCGGGCAAGCTGGATCAAAAGAGCAAGTTTAACGTCGGCGCTATCTATCGCGTCACCGATTGGGCCGACGTTAACCTCAGCTATGAGCGCGGGAACACTTTTATGTTTGGGTTTACGCTGCGGACTAACTTCAACGACTTGCGACCAAACTATAACGATAACGCCCGTCCGAAGTATCAGCCACAGCCGCAGGATGCGATTCTGCAACATTCGGTAGTGGCGAATCAGCTAACGCTGCTGAAATATAACGCCGGGCTGGCGGATCCTAAAATTCAGGTACAGGGCGATACGCTGTATGTGACCGGCGAACAGGTGAAATACCGTAATTCGCGTGAAGGGATCGAACGCGCCAACCGGATCGTGATGAACGATCTTCCCGACGGGATCCGCACGATCCGTATTACCGAAAATCGCCTTAACTTGCCGCAGGTGACGACCGAAACGGAGGTTTCCAGCCTTAAGCGACACCTGGAAGGTGAGCCGTTGGGTCATGAAACACAACTGGCGCAAAAACGCGTTGAGCCTGTGGTGCCGAAAACGACTGAGCAGGGTTGGTATATTGATAAGTCTCGCTTTGATTTTCATATCGATCCGGTGCTCAATCAGTCGGTGGGCGGCCCGGAAAACTTCTATATGTACCAGTTGGGCGTAATGGGAACTGCGGATTGGTGGGTGACCGATCATCTGCTGACCACCGGGAGTTTGTTCGCCAACCTCGCCAATAACTATGACAAATTTAACTACACCAACCCGCCGCAGGATTCGCATTTACCACGCGTGCGTACTCATGTGCGCGAGTATGTGCAAAACGATGTCTACGTGAATAACCTGCAGGCCAACTACTTCCAGTCACTCGGAAACGGGTTCTACGGACAGGTTTACGCTGGTTATCTGGAGACCATGTACGGCGGGGCGGGGGCAGAAGTGTTGTATCGTCCGTTAGACAGCAACTGGGCGTTTGGCATTGACGCCAACTATGTGAAACAGCGTGACTGGCGTAGTGCGCAGGATATGATGAAATTCACCGACTACAGCGTGAAGACCGGGCATTTGACGGCTTACTGGAATCCTTCATTCGCTCAGGATGTACTGGTAAAAGCCAGCGTGGGTCAGTATCTGGCGGGAGATAAGGGGGGAACGCTGGAAATTGCCAAACGCTTCGACAGCGGTGTGGTGGTAGGAGGCTATGCGACCATCACCGACGCCTCGCCGGATGAATATGGCGAGGGTGATTTTACCAAAGGGGTGTACGTTTCCGTGCCGCTGGATCTCTTCTCTTCAGGCCCAACCCGCAGCCGTGCGGCGATTGGCTGGACGCCGTTGACGCGTGACGGTGGGCAGCAGCTTGGACGTAAGTTTGGTCTGTATGATATGACCAGCGACAGAAGCGAGAACTTCCGTTAATGCTTGATCGCCCGGTGCGCTGCGCTTATCCGGCCTACATTGCAGGTCGGATAAGGCATTTATGCCGCCATCCGGCGATTTACAAACGACGCAATAATTTTGCCGGGTTGCCCGCGTACACGCCTTTCTCGGTAATCGATTTTGTCACCACGCTTCCCGCGCCGATGACTGCGCCATCGCAGATTGTGACTGCCAGAATGGTCGCCCCACTGCTGATCGAGACATCATTGCCAATCGTAATTCTTCCCCAACTGGTGCGGTCGGCATTGGGTTTTCCTTGCCGAAACATATCATTGGCGAACATCACGCCATGCCCGATAAAACAGCGGGAACCGATGGTGACATATTCGCAGATGAAGGTGTGAGACTGAATTTTGCTGTCTGCGCCAATCTGCGTGTTGCCCTGGATTTCAACAAATGGTCCGACAAAAACGTTATCCTCCAGTATGCAGTCGTACAGGTTCGCCGGTTCATAAACCACTACATTCTCACCGCACGTGACGTTGCGAACAGCGGATTGACGAATATTCACCATTTATATCCTCTTAAATCTGCTTTTCCATAACGTACAAAATGCTGGTCTGGGAGGCGGTAGTGAAAGCAATTTCCTTTACAAACGTCATCCCTTGCCGTTCATAGAACTGCCGTGCCTTAGGATTATCAGCCAGTACCTCAAGCCAGAGCCATTTTTCATCCTGCTCTTTGGCCTGGCGAATAACTTCGGCAAAAAGCTGCTCACCGTACTGTTTGCCCGTTGCATCTGGCATCAGGTAGATCTTATGTAGCAATGCCCCTGAACGCCCTTCTGGATCAACAGAGTGGCGGAGACTGTATTTGGCAAAGCCAACCGATGCATCGGCAAAGGCGATAAGCCAGAAGGTTCCTGGCTCGGCCAAACTGCTGGATATCGCTGGTAAGGAATATTCCTGCTCAAGATAAGCGTCGAGCTCGCTCGGGTTTTCCCACAAAGGCGCAAAGTGATGTCGATAGCTGGTATAGCCCATTGAGCTTAGCAAGCTGGCATCGTCGACGGTTGCCATTTGAATCTTAAGCATTTCTATTCCGTTCAAGATGTTAGAGTCAGAAGCATTGTTGCACTATTATTGAGCTGCACAAAACATAAACAAAAAATGTAGATCTCTGTCACATTTCTGCGTTATACAGGAACCTTGTTACTGAACAGGAGGGGCCGTTATGACGTCGCTATCTCGTCCGCGCGTGGAGTTTATCTCCACCATCTTACAGACCGTGTTGAATCTGGGGTTGTTGAGTCTGGGCCTGATCCTGGTCGTATTCCTGGGGAAAGAAACGCTACACCTGGCGGATGTGCTGTTCGCGCCTGAACAGACCAGCAAGTATGAGCTGGTGGAAGGGCTGGTGGTTTACTTTCTCTACTTTGAATTTATCGCCTTGATTGTGAAATACTTTCAGTCAGGATTTCATTTTCCGCTGCGCTACTTTGTCTATATCGGGATCACCGCGATTGTGCGGTTGATCATCGTCGATCATAAAGCGCCGATGGATGTGCTGATCTATTCTGCAGCGATCCTGCTGTTGGTGATCACTCTGTGGCTGTGTAATTCTAAACGGCTGAAGCGAGAGTAAAAGACAACACGCCGCAATCCGGCTGCGGCGTATTGTATGTCAGGGTTACTGCGCAGAGGCTGGCTGGGTTTTCTCTGCTGCGGGTTCCCACAGCTCTTCAAGTTCTTCCAGCGTTTTGCCTTTGGTTTCCGGCACGAACTTCCACATAAACAACGCCGCCAGAATACCCATACAACCGTAAATCCAGTAGGAGAAACCGTTGTGGAAATGGGAAACCAGCCACGAATTTTTGTCCATCATCGGGAAGGTCCAGGAGACAAAGTAGTTCGCCAGCCACTGAGCGGCGACGGCAATGGCGAGCGCTTTGCCACGAATCGCGTTCGGGAAGATTTCTGCCAACAGCACCCAACAAACCGGTCCCCAGGACATGGCGAATGCGGCGACGTAAAACAGCATCGACAGCAGCGCTATCAGCCCGGAAGCCTGGGTGTAAAACGCGGTGCCAAGGCTGAACATCCCAATAGCCATACCCAATGCGCCAATTATTTGCAGCGGTTTGCGACCAAATTTGTCCACCGTCATGATTGCCAGCACGGTGAAGCTCAGGTTGATTACGCCGACAATAATAGTCTGCAAGAGCGCCACGTCGGTGCTGGCCCCTAACGTTTTAAACACTTCCGGCGCGTAGTACAGCACGACGTTAATACCGACAAACTGCTGGAAGATAGATAACATCACGCCGATGACGATTACGCCCACGCCAAACATCAACAGACGTCCGCCGGTTTTACGGCTATGCTCCAGTGACTGATTGATCTCCTGCATGGCCTGGGTGGCAAGGCTGTTGCCCATAATTTTGCGCAGAATGCCCTCCGCCTGCTCGTGTCTGCCACGCGCCATCAGCCAGCGCGGGCTTTCCGGTACGGTATACAGCAGCAGTAAAAACAGCAGGGCGGGAATACTTTCGGAAGCAAACATATATCGCCAGCCATCGGTATTTAGCCAGTTAGCGTCCCCGGAACGGGCAATGAAATAGTTAACGCAATACACCAACAGTTGACCAAAAATAATGGCGAACTGGTTAAAGGAAACCAGTTTTCCACGAATATGCGCTGGAGCCAGTTCTGCAATATACATCGGTGAGAGCATTGAGGCTAAACCAACGCCAATACCACCAATGATGCGATAAATAACAAATTCGGGGACGTATCCGGCCAAATAAACAGGCACGGCATTATCTGGGTTAATCGTGGTAAATCCTAATTCTGGCCACGCAGAACCAATACCGGAAATAAAGAACAGCAGGGCGGCGATTTTCAGCGAGTCCCGGCGACCGAAGCGGTTACTGCAATAACCGCCCAGCGCACCGCCGATGATGCAGCCAATCAACGCGCTGGCAACGCAAAAGCCTAACAGCGAGTTGGCGGCGGATTCACTTAAATGTTGCGGGGCGACAAACACGGTATTTAAGGATTCTACCGTTCCGGATATGACGGCGGTGTCATAGCCGAATAATAGCCCTCCTAATGTTGCTACTAATGTAATCGAAAAAATATAACTGGAATTATATTGGGTGTTCATTCAGACCTGCCTTAGAGGATACAGCTCTTTTGATCAGTGTCGTGATGGTGGATTTAACAGGCAGGGAAGACAATTATCATTTTTTACATTGCAATTATGTTTTGTCTTTTCTGTGATCTTAATTCTGTTTAATTTGTCTGTTTTCAGGCGGTAAATATAATTGCAGTGATGCGGGCCACGAAAGGAAATAATCGTAACAGCAATGCAAAATAACATAAAAAAGGGCGCTCCGTAGAGCGCCGAATAACAGTCACAGGTTGGGATAACATAAGTTGAGGGTTGCAGTGGCATTGCCCGTTGCCGGGCAGGTACTTCGATAAAACTTAACCTTTCACACCACCCGCCGTCAGGCCGTTGACCAGCCAGCGCTGTGCCAGCAGGAACACCAGAGTAATCGGAATGGCTGAAAGTACAGCTGCGGCGGCAAAGTCGCCCCACAAGTAGTTCTGTGGATTGAGGTACTGCTGCATACCAACCGCAAGGGTGTAGCTGTTCACATCACGCAGCAGCAGTGACGCGACCGGTACTTCGGTAATAGCGGCAATGAATGACAGAATAAATACGACCGCCAGAATCGGTACGGAAAGCGGCAGCAGTACCAGGCGGAATGCCTGCCACGGTGTGGCGCCATCCAGCGCGGCCGCTTCTTCCAGCGAACCGTCGATGGTTTCAAAATAGCCCTTAATCGTCCAGACATGCAGTGCGATACCGCCGAGATAGGCGAAGATCACGCCGCCGTGAGTGTTCAGGCCGATAAACGGAATGTACTGGCCCAGGCGGTCAAACAACGCGTACAGGGCAACCAGCGACAGTACCGCCGGGAACATCTGGAAAATCAGCATCCCTTTCAGCAGGGTCGCTTTACCCGGGAAGCGCATACGGGCAAAGGCGTAAGCACAGGTGGTGGAAAGCGTCACAATACCAATCGCGGTAATGGTGGCGACTTTCACCGAGTTCCACAGCCACAGCAGCACCGGGAACGGCGGCGGAGTGACGCGGCCATCCGCGTGTTCTACGCTAAAGCCCAGCGCCAGTTTCCAGTGTTCCCAGGAAATATTATCCGGGATCAGGCTGCCGGTAGCGAAGTTACCTTCACGCAGCGAAATGGCGATAACCATCAGCAGCGGGAACATGATCGCCGCGATAAAAATCAGCAGCCCTAAGTGCGTTGCGAATAAACGTAACTTTTGTGATTTCGGTTGGACCATAGCCATTGTCGTTATCTCCCTTAATCAAACTTCATACGCGTGGCTTTCAGGTTCACGATGGCCAGCGCGCCTACCAGCAGGAAGATCAGCGTAGCAATCGCTGCCGCCAGACCGAAGTCCTGACCGCCGCCGCCTTCAAAGGCGATACGGTAGGTGTAGCTGACGAGCAGGTCGGTGTAACCGGCAGGCGTGGTGGTGCCGAGGCGATCCGGGCCGCCGTTGGTCAACAGTTGAATCAGCACGAAGTTATTAAAGTTAAAGGCGAAGCTGGCGATCATCAGCGGCGTCAGCGGCTTAATCAGCAGCGGTAATGTAATTTTAAAGAAGTTCTGGAACGGACCTGCGCCGTCCATTGCCGAGGCTTCATACAGATCATCAGGAATCGCTTTCAGCAGCCCCATGCACAGGATCATCATGTACGGATAACCCAGCCAGGTGTTAACGATGATAATCATCGAACGCGCGGTGGTTGGATCGCTAAACCAGGCCGGCTTGATACCAAACAGCGCGCTGAGCATCATGTTAATTTCACCAAAACTCTGGTTGAACAGTCCTTTGAAAATCAGAATCGAGATAAACGACGGTACGGCGTAGGGCAGAATCAGCAGGACGCGGTAAATCGCTTTGCCCTTCAGAGATTCCCACTGCACCAGACAGGCCAGCACCATACCCACAGCCACGGTCAGAATCACCGTCAGGACTGAGAACACTACCGTCCAGACAAAGATGGCGAAAAACGGTTTCTGGATGCCCTCGTCGGTAAATACGCGGGTGAAATTGTCCCAGCCGATGGTGACGGTATAGCCCGGGCTGAGTTTTTCAGTACCCCAGCTACCGTCTGCGTTAATGGCCTGATAATAACCAATATCGTTATTAGCGCGGTACTTCACGCCGCTTTGATTGTTGGTGAGCGTCCCATCATCGGCCAGGGAGTAGAGCGGCTGCGTACCAGAGAACTGACGCAGTGAACTCATGATGACTTTGCTCTCGTCCGGCAGAATAGCCGTTAGCTGAGTCAGCGCCTGACGATTCTGGGTGATGATGCGCAGCGTCGCACGTTCGCCCGCTGGCAGCGCCTCGGTTTCTTTTAACTGCAGCTTCTGTTCGCCACCAAATTTAAAGGTGTCGGAAACATAATTTTTTCCCGTTTCACCGTCGGTGAGGGCCAGTTGCCACTCATCACCCGCCGGATACAGGCCAAAGTTGTAAGTTTTACCTGCCTGATAAGAACGATCCATCAGGACTTGTTGAGCACGTTCAAAGGTCAGCTGGTTGGTGCTGCTGTAGTTGGTAAAAGCAATGGCGATGGTACAAATGAGCGGAAACAGGACAAACAGCCCCATACCGGCCACGCCAGGATAAACATAGCGCCAGGCATAGGCTTTACGGTTAGCGAAAATATACAGGCCAACAGAGCTTAAAATTAGCGTCATGATGGCAAACAGATACTCCCCCTGAGCGTACATCAAAACAACAAGGTAACCGACCAGCAGACCAAGCAGACCCATTACTGACCATTTCAGCATGTCGCTTTGCCACCAGTGTTTCTTTTTAATGACATCCATGGGGTTCAATCCTCAACAACAATGAAAACCTGTTGGTCAGCGTGCCTGATGGCGCTGCGCTTATCAGGCCTACATACGTTGTAGGCCGGATAAGGCATGTATGCCGCCATCCGGCACGTTCACAACTGTATTACTTGGTGATACGACCCTGCGCGTCTTTCAGCGCGGCATCGACGGTCTGACGACCGCTGGCGGCGTTGATCACTGCGGTACGCACGGCATACCAGAATGCGGACATCTGCGGGATGTTCGGCATGATTTCGCCTTTCTGGGCGTTATCCATGGTGGCCGCGATACGCGGGTCTTTCGCTAACTGTTCCTGGAAGGATTTCAGCGCAACCGCGCCCAGCGGTTTGTCCTTGTTCACTTCATCCAGGCCCTGGTCGGTCAGCAGGTAGTTTTCGAGGAATTCTTTCGCCAGTTCTTTGTTCGGGCTGGCGGCGTTGATACCCGCACTCAGTACGCCAACGAACGGTTTAGACGGCTTGCCTTTGAAGGTTGGCAGCAGCGTGACGCCGTAGTTCACCTTGCTCTTATCGATGTTGGACCACGCCCACGGACCGTTGATGGTCATCGCGGTATCGCCTTTGTTAAAGGCCGCTTCGGCGATGGAGTAGTCGGTATCCGCATTCATGTGTTTATTTTTGATCAGGTCGACCAGGAAGGTCAGGCCCGCTTTCGCGCCAGCGCTATCCACGCCCACGTCTTTCACGTCGTACTTGCCGTTTTCAAACTTGAACGCGTAACCGCCGTCGGCGGCAATCAGCGGCCAGGTGAAGTACGGTTCTTGCAGGTTGAACATCAGCGCGGATTTACCTTTCGCTTTCAGCTCCTTATCCAGCGCCGGAATTTCTTCCCAGGTTTTCGGTGGGTTCGGAACGAGGTCTTTGTTGTAAATCAGCGACAGCGCTTCAACGGCGATCGGGTAAGCAATCAGCTTGCCGTTATAGCGTACGGCATCCCAGGTGAATGGATAGAGCTTGGCCTGGAACGCTTTGTCTGGGGTGATTTCAGCCAGCAGGCCAGATTGTGCGTAGCCGCCAAAACGGTCATGCGCCCAGAAGATAATGTCCGGGCCGTCGCCAGTCGCGGCAACCTGCGGGAACTTCTCTTCCAGCTTGTCCGGGTGCTCAATGGTAACTTTGATACCCGTGTCTTTCTCGAATTTTTTACCCACTTCAGCGAGGCCGTTATAGCCTTTGTCGCCGTTAATCCAGATGACCAGCTTACCTTCTTCAATCTTGGCGAGAGCCGAGGCGGAAAACATCATCGTCGTCAATGCAGACAATGCGAGGATGCGTGCGCCAGTTTTGATATTCATAGTTCCCATCCTGTTTGGTGATTTTGCAGAGGTGGCTTAACGGGTACTAGTTTCTTTATACGGCAACCTCTTTCCATCCTCCTTACTCCTACGCCCCACCCGCTCTTTATGTGATCTGTGTTACATAAATGTGAGTATTGCGCACTGGCGCACATAAAACCCCACCCATTTTTGCAAGCTGCATCACGAAATTCCTCTGAGGCTGGTGGTCCGGGTCTCAGACGCTGCGCTCTCATCCTCCCGCCTCCTCCCCCATAAAAAAGCTGGGGGGTGGAGGATTCACGCCCGTGAGGGATAACGCATAGTCAGTCCATCATGAATGTTGCTGTCAATGACAGGTTGTAACGAAGGGAGAAGGGCATGGCGAGCGTACAGCTGCGAAATGTAACGAAAGCCTGGGGTGACGTGGTGGTATCGAAGGATATCAATCTCGACATTCACGAAGGGGAATTCGTGGTGTTTGTCGGACCGTCAGGCTGTGGTAAGTCGACCTTGCTGCGTATGATCGCCGGACTTGAAACCATCACCAGTGGCGACCTGTTTATCGGGGAGACCCGGATGAACGACATTCCGCCCGCCGAACGCGGTGTGGGTATGGTCTTCCAGTCCTATGCGTTATATCCCCATTTATCTGTCGCGGAAAACATGTCGTTTGGCCTCAAACTGGCCGGTGCGAAAAAAGAGGTAATGAACCAGCGTGTTAATCAGGTAGCTGAAGTTCTGCAACTGGCGCACCTGCTGGACCGTAAACCGAAAGCGCTTTCCGGCGGCCAACGTCAGCGTGTGGCGATTGGCCGTACGTTGGTTGCCGAGCCGCGAGTATTCCTGCTGGACGAACCGTTGTCGAACCTTGACGCCGCGCTGCGTGTCCAGATGCGTATTGAAATCTCCCGCCTGCATAAACGTCTTGGCCGCACGATGATTTACGTCACCCACGATCAGGTCGAAGCGATGACCCTGGCAGACAAAATTGTGGTGTTGGATGCCGGTCGTGTGGCGCAGGTCGGTAAACCCCTGGAGCTGTACCACTATCCTGCCGACCGCTTTGTCGCGGGCTTTATCGGTTCGCCAAAAATGAACTTCCTGCCGGTGAAAGTTACCGCAACGGCGATTGATCAGGTGCAGGTTGAATTACCAAACCGCCAGCAAGTCTGGTTACCCGTCGACAGTGCCCGCGTTCAGGTTGGCGCCAATATGTCTTTAGGTATCCGCCCGGAACATCTGCTGCCCAGCGAAATCGCCGATGTCACCCTCGAAGGTGAAGTCCAGGTGGTCGAACAACTTGGTCACGAAACACAAATTCATATCCAGATCCCCGCCATCCGTCAAAACCTGGTTTACCGCCAGAACGACGTGGTGTTGGTAGAAGAGGGTGCCACATTCGCTATCGGCCTGCCGCCAGAGCGTTGCCATCTGTTCCGTGAGGATGGCACTGCATGTCGTCGGTTGCACCAGGAGCCGGGCGTTTAAGGTCCCCATAAAAAACGAAACGCAAAACCATTCGCAGTTTTAGAAGGTGGCAGCGTTTAAAGAAAAGCAATGATCTCAGGAGATAGAACGATGATTACTCTGCGCAAACTTCCTCTGGCGGTTGCTGTGGCAGCAGGCATTATGTCTGTTCAGGCAATGGCTGTGGATTTCCATGGTTATGCTCGTTCCGGTATCGGCTGGACGGGTAGTGGCGGCGAACAACAATGTTTCCAGGCAACAGGTGCACAAAGTAAATACCGTCTCGGTAACGAATGTGAAACCTATGCGGAAATCAAATTAGGCCAGGAAGTGTGGAAAGAAGGCGATAAGAGCTTCTACTTCGACACCAACGTCGCCTACTCCGTAGCACAGCAGAATGACTGGGAAGGGACTGACCCGGCCTTCCGTGAAGCCAACGTGCAGGGTAAAAACCTGATTGAATGGCTGCCAGGCTCTACTATCTGGGCCGGTAAGCGCTTCTACCAACGTCATGACGTGCACATGATCGACTTCTACTACTGGGATATTTCAGGTCCTGGTGCCGGTATTGAAAACATTGATCTGGGCTTCGGTAAACTGTCTCTGGCCGCGAGCCGTTCTCAGGAAGCGGGTGGTTCATACGCGTTCAGCAGCCAGAATATCTATGATCGTACCAAAGACACCGCTAACGACGTATTTGACGTTCGTTTAGCGCAGTTGGCAACGAACACTGATGGTATGTTGGAACTGGGTGTTGACTATGGTCGTGCGAATACGACAGATGATTACAGCCTGGCAGACGGCGCATCAAAAGATGGCTGGATGTTCACTGCTGAACATACCCAGAGCATGCTGAAGGGCTACAACAAGTTTGTTGTTCAGTACGCGACAGACTCCATGACCACGCAGGGTAAAGGTTTGAACCAGGGTTCTTACGGTTCTTCTTCCTTCACCATTACTAACCCAGATGGTAGTAAAACCAATTACGCCAATAACGTGATTAATAACAACGGTAGCCTGGTTCGTATTCTTGACCACGGCGCCATCTCCCTGGGCGACAAATGGGATCTGATGTACGTCGGTATGTATCAGAACCTCGATATGGATAACGATCTGGGTACCGAATGGTACACCGTCGGTATCCGCCCAATGTACAAATGGACGCCAATCATGAGCACCCTGATGGAAGTCGGCTACGACAACGTCAAATCTCAGCAGACTGGTGATCGCAACAGCCAGTACAAAATCACCCTCGCGCAACAATGGCAGGCTGGCGACAGCATCTGGTCCCGCCCGGCAATTCGTGTCTTTGCAACCTATGCAAAATGGGATGAGGAGTGGGGCTACGTCAAAAATGGTAACGACGTAACCAAATACGCAGCTGCAACGAATTCTGGTATCAGCACCACCAGCCGTGGCGACAGCGATGAGTGGTCCTTCGGTGCTCAGATGGAAATCTGGTGGTAATTCAGCACTAACCTGACGTAAAGACCGAAAGAGGGGCGTAAGCCCCTCTTGATTACGGTTTAGCGCGCTATTGCCTGGCCACCGCTGAACCCATGCTATCTGAGGTGATAACAATGAAAATGAAGAAAAGTCTCGTTGCCCTTTGTTTATCTGCAGGGTTATTTGCCAGCGCACCTGGCATCAGCCTGGCCGATGTGAATATTGTTCCGCAGAACACCACCGCGGCGCCTGCTATTCCGACAGCTGCGTTGCAACAGTTAACCTGGACGCCGGTTGATCAATCTAAAACTCAGTCCACGCAGCTTGCGAGCGCGGGCCAGCGTTTGGATGTTGCTGGTATTACCGGTCCGGTCGCGGCCTGGAGCGTACCGGCCAATATTGGCGAGTTAACCCTGACGCTGACCAGTGAAGTAAACAAACAAACCAGCGTATTTGCGCCAAATGTCTTAATTCTTGATCAGAACATGACGCCATCTGCGTTCTTCCCCAGCAGCTATTTCACCTACCAGGAGCCCGGCGTGATGAGTGCCGATCGTCTGGAAGGCGTAATGCGTCTGACGCCAGCGCTGGGCCAGCAAAAGCTCTATGTTCTGGTCTTTACGACGGATAAAGACCTCCAACAGACCACGACCCTGCTTGATCCGGCGAAAGCTTATGCCAAGGGTGTCGGTAACGCTGTTCCCGATATTCCGGACCCGATCGCGCGTCATACCACCGATGGTCTGTTGAAATTAAAAGTCAAAACCAGCTCGTCCTCCAGTGTGTTGGTGGGGCCGCTGTTCGGTTCTTCCGGCCCTGGCCCTGTCACTGTCGGCAATACCGCAGCGCCTGCAGTGACTTATGCGGCTCCGGCAGCTGCGGTTGCCGCTCCAGCGCCGCAGCCGGTGAAGAAAAGTGAGCCGATGCTGAACGACACCGAAAGCTATTTTAATCAGGCGATTAAGGATGCCGTGGCGAAAGGCGATGTTGATAAAGCGCTGAAGCTGCTTGATGAAGCTGAACGTCTGGGATCCAAATCAGCCCGATCCACCTTTATCAGCAGTGTAAAAGGCAAGGGGTAAACATCACCCCACATTGTTGATTTTGCAACAACTGGTGCGTCTCCTGGCGCACCTTTTTTTATCCTTCAGTGCGAATTGTTACGCTTATGTTGCTCTGCCGATCACTTAATTGTGTTTGCTCACCCCGTAATGCCTTTTCTGCGATACAATGCCTTTAGGTTATAAATCGGAGAGTAAGGCATGCCACACCCTGCGTTAACGCAACTGCGTGCGCTGCGTTATTTTGATGCGATCCCGGCGCTGGACCCGCAACTGCTCGACTGGTTGTTACTGGAAGATTCCATGACCAAACGTTTTGAGCAGCAGGGCAAAGAAGTCACCGTCACGTTGATTCGCGAAGCGTTCGTTGGGCAAAATGAGGTGGCTGAAGAACTGACGCTGCTGCCCAAAGAGTCCCGCTATTGGTTACGCGAAATCCTGTTATGCGCGGATGGTGAACCCTGGCTTGCCGGGCGTACCGTGGTGCCTGAATCCACCCTGTGTGGCCCTGAACTGGCCTTACAAAACCTGGGGAAAACCCCGCTCGGACGCTACCTGTTTACGTCATCGACATTGACCCGAGATTTTATTGAGATTGGCCAAGATGCAGCGCTGTGGGGGCGTCGTTCCCGCCTGCGGCTGAGCGGTAAGCCGTTGATGCTTACCGAGCTTTTTCTGCCTGCATCGCCGTTGTACTGAGAGGAAGATAAAGATGGAGTGGAGTCTGACGCAGAATAAGCTGCTGGCGTTTCACCGCTTGATGCGTACGGATAAGCCAATCGGCGCCTTACTGCTGCTCTGGCCTACGCTGTGGGCATTATGGGTAGCAACCCCTGGTATGCCGCAACTGTGGATCCTGGCGGTTTTTGTCGCCGGCGTATGGTTAATGCGCGCTGCCGGATGCGTGGTGAATGACTATGCCGACAGGAAGTTTGACGGCCATGTTAAACGTACCGCGAATCGACCGCTGCCGAGCGGCGCAGTCACCGAGAAAGAAGCCCGAACGCTGTTTGTCGTATTGGTATTACTGGCCTTCCTGCTGGTCCTGACCCTTAATACGATGACCATTTTGTTGTCCGTTGCGGCATTAGCGCTGGCGTGGGTTTACCCGTTTATGAAGCGCTATACGCATCTGCCACAGGTGGTGCTGGGGGCGGCGTTTGGCTGGTCGATCCCGATGGCGTTCGCCGCCGTGAGCGAGTCCGTACCGCTGAGCTGCTGGCTGATGTTCCTTGCCAACATCCTCTGGGCTGTGGCCTATGATACGCAGTACGCCATGGTTGACCGCGATGATGACCTCAAGATTGGTATTAAATCGACCGCGATTCTGTTCGGCCAGAACGACAAGCTAATCATTGGTATTCTGCAGGTGGGCGTGCTGGCGCTGATGGCGCTGGTGGGTTGGCTAAACGGGTTAGGGCTGGGTTATTACTGGTCTCTGCTGGTGGCGGGCGCGCTGTTTGTGTATCAGCAGAAACTGATCGTCAATCGCGAACGTGACGCCTGCTTTAAAGCGTTTATGAACAATAACTATGTTGGTCTGGTGCTGTTTTTAGGCCTGGCAATGAGCTACTGGCATTTTTGAGTTTGGCTTAGCCTGCAAAATAAAAACCGGTCATTTTGACCGGTTTTTTTATGCTTACTCGCCTTGTGTGGCGCTCTCGATGGTCAGACGCACATCCGACGTGACCAGTTCGGCCAGCATCTGATAGATCTTCATCGTCTCTTCCGGTTCGGCATCTCCGGTATCGCTGATATATCCCTCGTCACGCAGCGTCAGCACCAGAGAACTGAACACGGCCTTGTCGAAGAATTCTGGCGCGTTAATGCCGTGCAGGACGGAAAGACGCTGTGCCACGGTGCGGCTCTCTTTCTCCAGCGTACCGCGGTTGATAGACGGATTAGCGCTCAGCAGCCAGAAGGTAATAGCATAGCGCTGCAACGTCTCACGAGCACCCGCCGCCAGCAGCTGTAGCGTACGGGAGCGGGCCGGATTGATATGCAGTTCGTCATCGTCCAGGGTGATGAGTCCCTGGCGCTGCATTTCGCTGGCCAGTTCGTCGATCACGCCAGCGAGTTCGTCACGCTCCCAGCGCAGGAACAGCTCCGCTTTCAGCATCGGGTACAGCGCTTCAATATGCTGTTGCAGCGCGGCGCGTGAAATATGACGATGCTGGGTTACGATGGCCGCCATCAACGAAGGCAGAACCAGCATATGCGCAATGTTGTTGCGGTAGTACGTCATCAATACCGCCTGCTCGCGCGGCAGAATGATGATGTCGCCGATGGTGTCTTTCTCGACCTCAAACTTGTTCATCTGCAAGGCATGGTCAATCAATTCACTGGCGCTCTGCGCAGGAACCGTCGCATCCGGGGCATACGGTACGTTGCGCAGCAGACTCAGATAGCAATCGAGTTGTTCAGTCAACTGCTCACGGGTCAGAGAGCGCTGGCGGGAAGCCAGCAACGCGGTACAGCACAGGTTCATGGCGTTGGCTGCGCCTGCGTTGTTAATGCGTACCATCAGATCGGCGGCAATGTTATTTACCGTCGGCGTCAGCCAGGCAGGACGGATAGACTCGATAGGATCGATTGATTCACGCCACTCCGGCACATGCTGGTTGAGGTAAGTCATCAACGGCATCGGCTCGCCAAAGTTAACGTAGCCCTGACCCAGATTACGCAGTTTGCTTAAGCCACGCAGCATTTGCGGCAGGCTCTCTTTCTCTTTCGTCGCGCCCCGCAGTTCTTTCGCATACGTGCCCACTTCCATTACGTGTTCGTAGCCGATGTAGATCGGTACGAGGGTAATCGGACGCGTACCGCCGCGCAGCATCGCCTGAATGGTCATCGACAGCGTGCCGGTTTTCGGGTCGAGCAAACGACCAGTACGTGAACGACCGCCTTCGACAAAGTACTCAACCGAGTAGCCGCGGCTGAACAACTCGCCCAGATATTCGCGGAAAACAGTGGAATAAAGCTTGTTGCCCTTGAAGGTACGACGAATAAAGAACGCGCCCAGGCGGCGGAAAATCGGACCTGCCGGCCAGAAATTCAGGTTGATGCCTGCCGCGATATGCGGCGGAACCAGACCCTGATGATACAGCACGTACGACAGCAGCATATAGTCCATATGGCTGCGATGGCACGGAACATAGACGATTTCGTGTCCATCGTGTGCCAACTGGCGTACACGCTCTGCATTATGAACGTTAATCCCCTGATACAGACGGTTCCAGGTAAAGCCCAGAATACGGTCTGTCAGACGGATCATCTCGTAGGAGAAGTTGGCGGCAATCTCTTCCATCAACGCTATCGCATTTTGCTGCGCTTTTTCGTGGGAGATTTTTTTACTGCGCGCTTCATCTTCTACCGCACGCGCGATAGCTTTTGAGGCCAACAGTTTGTTAAACAGATCCTGACGGGCAGGGAGGCGCGGCCCGACTGCGGCCAGGCGCTGGCGAGCAAAGTGCATACGCGCTACGCGCGCCAATTTCTGGGCGATAATTTTATCTGTACCGTGTTCATCCGCCATGCGACGCAGGGAAACCGACGGGGAGAAGCGGACAAAGCTGTCGCGACCCAGCCAGGACACAGCAAAGAATTTTTGTACGCCGTTCAGCATACGCAGCGGCGGGTTGACCTCGCCTTTTTCGCGTCCAGGCGCACGGCCAAACATCACCGAAACCGGCACCATCTGCACATCCAGGTCTGGATTGCTGCGATGCAAGTCGAGATAGTTATGGAACAGCTTAATAGACTCTTCTTTTGGCGTGTAATAGGTGAAAACACGTGGGCCGCCGTGAATAAACACGTAGCGCGGCAATAGAGTTCCGTCTATCTCCAGCGGTTCCAGGGGATCCGGGAGATCGTGCGCCAGACATTGGGCGCGTAGCGTCAGCAAGTCTGCTTTGGAGTTGTACGGTAGGACGTACATAATGGGGCGAGAAGTATCGAGCCCCAATTCCGGTGCAGGTTCCGCCGGAATAGACTTGCTTTTTACCAGCACGCTTAATGGTAAATTCAGTAATTTGTAGTAAATTCGTGGCCAGCCGGACATAAACGATGTAAAGCCTCTGGTTAATAATGCAAATGCGCTGCAAGGATATCAGAAAGTTTAGTGAATTTCTGGTGTATCCGGTCATACTTCGCGCTGCTTTGCCACACCCTGAAACAAACGGGGTAACGTTACAATGACATTGACGCTAATAATGTAAAAAGGTTCTTTTTGATGGCCAATAATACCACTGGATTCACCCGAATTATCAAAGCTGCAGGCTATTCCTGGAAAGGTTTTCGCGCCGCATGGATTAATGAAGCGGCATTTCGCCAGGAAAGCGTTGCCGTTCTGCTAGGCGTTGCCATCGCCTGCTGGCTGGACGTCGACGCCATTACGCGTGTGTTGCTGATTGGTTCCGTGATGCTGGTGATGATCGTTGAAATTCTTAACAGTGCGATAGAGGCGGTGGTTGATCGTATCGGTTCCGAGTACCACGAACTGTCTGGTCGTGCGAAAGATATGGGGTCGGCGGCGGTATTGCTGTCAATTTTTGTCGCCCTGATCACCTGGGGCATCCTGTTGTGGTCGCATTTGCGATAAAGATTCCACAACTTCATCATTCTCCTGTTTTTTGTGCAGTTTGCGGTTCCAAAATCACCTTTAGCTGTATATACTCACAGCATAACTGTATATACACCCAGGGGGCGGAATGAAAGCGTTAACGGCCAGGCAGCAAGAGGTGTTTGATCTTATTAGAGATCACATCAGCCAGACAGGTATGCCACCGACGCGTGCGGAGATCGCGCAGCGTTTGGGGTTCCGTTCCCCAAACGCTGCTGAAGAACATCTGAAAGCGCTGGCGCGTAAAGGCGTGCTGGAAATTGTATCCGGCGCATCGCGTGGTATTCGTCTGTTGCAGGAAGAAGAAGAAGGTTTACCGCTTGTCGGTCGCGTTGCGGCAGGGGAGCCACTTCTGGCGCAGCAACACATCGAAGGCCATTATCAGGTCGATCCTTCACTGTTCAAACCGAACGCCGATTTTCTGCTGCGCGTCAGCGGTATGTCGATGAAAGACATCGGGATTATGGACGGTGATTTGCTGGCCGTGCATAAAACACAGGATGTGCGTAACGGTCAGGTTGTTGTCGCGCGCATTGACGACGAAGTGACGGTGAAACGCCTGAAAAAACAGGGCAACAAGGTTGAGCTTCTGCCAGAAAACAGCGAATTCAAACCGATTGTGGTCGACCTGCGCGAGCAAAACTTCACTATTGAAGGGCTGGCGGTAGGCGTCATTCGTAACGGTGAATGGCTGTAATCACAGGTTGCTTTCCCGACAGCCGGATAAGACGTTTGCGTCGCCATCCGGCAACTAGCCCGGTGGTGCTGTGCTTACCGGGCCTGAGCAACATCTTCCAGTACGTCTAACTTCTTTTCAGGCGCTATTTCATGCCTTTCTTTACCTCCTCCGACAAAGCACTCTGGCGTCTAGCCTTACCGATGATCTTCTCCAATATCACCGTTCCCTTGCTGGGATTGGTCGATACTGCGGTCATTGGTCATCTGGATAGCCCGATTTATCTTGGCGGCGTTGCCGTTGGCGCCACCGCGACCAGTTTTCTCTTTATGCTGCTGCTTTTTTTACGCATGAGCACCACGGGCCTTACCGCCCAGGCATTTGGCGCGAAAAATCCGCAGGCACTGGCGCGTGCGCTGGTGCAGCCGCTAATGCTGGCGCTGGGTGCGGGGCTGCTTATCGCACTGTTTCGTACGCCGATTATCGATCTGGCTCTGCATATTGTCGGGGGAAGTGAAGCGGTACTGGAGCAGGCCCGACGTTTCCTGGAAATCCGTTGGTTAAGCGCACCCGCGTCTCTGGCGAATCTGGTGCTGCTCGGCTGGCTGCTTGGCGTTCAGTATGCGCGGGCGCCGGTTATCCTGCTGATAGTCGGTAATGTTCTCAACATTGTGCTCGATTTATGGCTGGTAATGGGCCTGCATATGAACGTGCAGGGCGCGGCGCTGGCAACGGTCATTGCTGAATACGCCACCTTGCTGATCGGTCTGTTAATGGTCCGCAAAGTCCTGCATATGCGCGGAATTTCGCTGGCAATGTTGAAACAAGCGTGGCGTGGCAATTTCCGCCGCTTACTGGCGCTTAACCGCGACATCATGCTGCGCTCGCTGTTGCTGCAGCTCTGTTTTGGTGCCATTACGGTGCTGGGCGCACGTCTGGGGAGCGATATCATTGCGGTAAATGCTGTTCTGATGACTCTACTGACTTTTACCGCCTACGCGCTGGACGGGTTTGCCTACGCAGTGGAAGCGCATTCTGGTCAGGCCTATGGTGCACGGGATGGCAGCCAGTTACTGGATGTCTGGCGCGCAGCCTGTCGACAGTCCGGTCTTGTGGCGATTCTGTTTTCGCTGGTTTATGCCCTCTTTGGCGAGCACATTATAGCGTTGCTAACCTCGCTCCCGCAGATTCAACTGCTGGCCGATCGCTATCTTATCTGGCAGGTGATTTTGCCGCTGGTTGGCGTCTGGTGTTATTTGCTGGACGGTATGTTTATCGGCGCAACACGGGCTGCAGAAATGCGCAACAGCATGGCCGTTGCCGCCGCGGGATTCGCATTAACGTTGCTGGCTCTACCGCTGCTGGGTAACCACGGCTTGTGGCTGGCGCTCACCGTGTTTCTTGCCCTGCGCGGGCTTTCGCTGGCCTTTATCTGGCGACGTCACTGGCGCAACGGGACGTGGTTCGTTGAAGCCTGACGGTTAAAAATTCTGAATAGTGAATCGAATGCCGAATCAGTGACTACACTTATTCTCACGTCCAGCAGAAAAGATAGCAGAGTTGGACGAGATACTCTGGCTATTCACAACCTAACGATGAGGATTTGATGATGAATAAAGACGAAGTCGGCGGTAACTGGAAACAGTTCAAAGGTAAAGTGAAAGAGCAATGGGGCAAACTGACCGACGATGATATGACGGTCATTGAAGGCAAACGTGACCAGCTGGTCGGTAAAGTCCAGGAGCGTTACGGTTATGCAAAAGATCAGGCGGAGAAAGAAGTCACTGACTGGGAAACCCGCAACGATTACCGCTGGTAATTAGTCCCCTCCTGAGAGTACAGGGATGTACGCTCTCTTGCTTAGCGACCGACTTTCTTTTTCACCAGAATTGAGTGGTCATGCTGGCATTCGCCTGGATGGCGACAGGCTTCAACCTCCACGCATGCCGGGCAGAGTCCGTGAGCTTCAATCACGTTATGCCGCAGAGCAAAACCCATTTTTGCCGCCAGCATATGCATGATGTCTTCCACACCTTCCGCACACTCTTCTTTTACCACGCCACAGCGATCGCAAATAAACATCGCAGAACTGTGGGTCGGTTGATCGAACAGGTGACACAGCACGTAGCTGTTGGTCGATTCCACTTTATGTACAAAACCTTGTTCCAGCAGAAAATCGAGCGCACGATAAACGGTTGGCGGCTTGGCCTGCGGCTCGGTTTCCCGTAGCAGGTCGAGCAGGTCGTAAGCGCTAATGGCGCCTTCCTGCAGGCTCATCAGGCGCAGCACTTCGAGGCGCTGTGGCGTTAGCCGCACGTTGCGTTGCGCACAGAGTTTTTCAGCTTGAGCCAATAACTCCTGCGTGGTGGTTTTGTCCATTTGGCGCCTCGATTTGTGTGAAAGGTTAATCCCTTACTTTATCATGTTCTGCATAAAACGCCGAGATCCGCCGCTGTGTGCTATACCTGACGCATCGTATTCTGGAGAATCAACATGAAAAGACCCGACTGTATTCGCCACTGGCGAGAGGTGGAGGGGGCTGATGACTCCACCTACCCCGACAGCAATGAACTTTTTGCTATTGGCGCGCCGCTTGCCCGTAAACTGGGGTTAGGAAGACTGGGTATTCATCATGAACGCCTGCCGCCGGGGCGTCGCACATCTTATCCTCATGCGGAAAGCGATGAAGAAGAGTTTATCTATGTGCTGGAAGGCTATCCGGAAGCTTGGATCAACGGTTATTTATGGAAGCTCGAGCCTGGCGACAGCGTCGGTTTTCCGGCTGGAACCGGGGTATGTCACACCTTTATCAATAACACCAGTGAAGAGGTGCGCCTGCTGGTCGTGGGTGAGGCAAACAAAAAATATAATCGCATTTATTACCCGCTTAATCCGGTCTATGCCGCCACGCGCGAAGATCGCTGGGTTGACCATCCGCCGCAGTTTTTTGGCCCACATGACGGCAAGCCGGGGCGCAAATAACGCACTGTGAGAATATGCTGCGGTAGCCACGATGATGAGGCGCACTATCGCACCGGTCTATGCTATAGTAGCGCCCCTTTTTTAACCGGATGCTTGAATATTCGCCATGCTGCCTGAATCTCAGTCTACCGCTTTTCCCGCTCATCGTTTTTCTATCGCGCCGATGCTCGACTGGACGGACAGACATTGCCGCTACTTTTTGCGCCTACTGTCCCGCCAGACGCTGCTGTATACGGAGATGGTGACCACCGGAGCGATCATTCATGGTAAAGGCGATTATCTGGCGTATAGCGAAGAAGAACATCCGGTGGCGTTGCAACTGGGCGGGAGCGATCCGGCTGCGCTAGCGCAGTGTGCGAAGCTCGCTGAACAGCGGGGCTATGACGAAATTAACCTCAATGTGGGTTGTCCTTCCGACCGCGTACAGAATGGCATGTTTGGCGCCTGCCTGATGGGGAATGCGCAACTGGTCGCCGATTGCGTCAAGGCGATGCGCGATGTGGTGTCGATTCCGGTGACGGTGAAGACCCGAATCGGCATTGATGATCAGGACAGCTACGAATTCCTGTGCGACTTCATCAACACGGTGTCTGGCAACGGCGAATGCGAGATGTTTATCATCCACGCCCGCAAGGCCTGGCTGTCCGGGTTAAGCCCGAAAGAAAACCGCGAGATCCCACCGTTGGATTATGACCGTGTTTATCAGTTAAAGCGTGATTTCCCGCATCTGACGATGTCGATCAACGGCGGTATTAAATCGCTGGAGGAAGCGAAAAAGCATCTGCAACATATGGATGGCGTGATGGTGGGGCGTGAAGCCTATCAAAATCCCGGAATTCTGGCGTCGGTCGACCGCGAAATTTTTGCTGCCGCTACCCATGATGCCGATCCGGTCGCCGTGGTGCGTGCCATGTACCCATATATTGAGCGTGAACTGAGTCAGGGCACTTATCTGGGGCATGTCACACGCCATATGCTGGGACTGTTTCAGGGGATCCCCGGCGCACGTCAGTGGCGTCGTTACCTGAGTGAGAACGCGCATAAAGCCGGAGCCGATATTAACGTCCTGGAACATGCTTTGAAGCTGGTGGCCGATAAGCGTTAGTTTCTCACTAATAGTTAGTTAATTTCACCACGCCCTGTGCTTTGTCACGGGGCGTTGTGTTTATAAATCAGTAGATTAACTTTGGCATGTTTCTTGTAAAGGAATGGAGAGTATTTCATTTCGGGAGAGAGTCATGCTGGAACTACTTTTTGTGATTGGATTTTTTATCATGCTGATGGTCACCGGCGTATCGTTGCTGGGGGTGCTGGCCGCGCTGGTGGTAGCCACCGCCGTGATGTTTTTGGGCGGACTATTTGCCTTGATGATTAAACTGTTGCCCTGGCTGCTATTGGCCGTTGCCGTGGTGTGGGTGATCAAGGCGATAAAAGCGCCAAAAGTCCCACAGTATCAGCGCAATAACCGCCGATTTTACTAAGGTATTGAGTGGTCCGTCACAACCTGAAACATTGCCTTTAGAACCAAATAGGAATTGATTATCAAATCTGTCACTATTGCCAGGTTAACGAATTCATCGAGCTGTACCCTACATACAGCCGAACTAAAAAAAGAAAGGGCTTCCTGCGGGAAGCCCTAATTCTTTACGGGATTAGCAGACTCGATCCCTGCGTGGCGCGACTTTCCAGCACTTCATGGGCACGCTGCGCGTCGTGCAGCGCAAATGTCTGACCAGGTGCGACATCCACTTTTATGACCCCACTGGCAATCAATGAGAAAAGCTCATTACTGGCTTCGGTTAATTCGCGGTGGTTGGTGATGTAACCCTGCAGAGAGGGACGGGTCACGTATAGCGAACCTTTCTGATTCAGAATCCCTAAATTTACACCGGTCACTGGTCCGGACGCGTTGCCAAAACTGACCATCAGTCCGCGGCGCTGCAGACAATCGAGAGACGCCTCCCAGGTATCTTTCCCCACCGAGTCGTACACCACCCGCACTTTTTTACCGCCGGTGATCTCTTTTACCCGCTCAACAATGCTTTCTTCACGATAGTTAATTACCTGCCACGCGCCGGCCTGCTGCGCAATTTGCGCTTTTTGCGCATTGCCGACGGTGCCAATCAGTTTCGCTCCCAACGCTTTCGCCCACTGACAAGCGATCAGACCGACGCCACCTGCGGCTGCGTGGAATAAAAACGGTTCGTCAGGCTGGATTTCATAGGTTTTGCGTAACAGGTAAAAAACGGTCAGCCCCTTCAGAAACGAGGCGGCTGCCTGTTCAAATGAGATAGCGTTAGGCAGAATAGCGGCTTTATCAGCCGGCACGTTATGCACTGAGCTGTAAGCGCCAAGCGCAGACTGAGCATACACCACGCGATCGCCAGCTTTAATGTGCGTCACTTTGCTGCCAACTTTGCTGACCACGCCCGCGGCTTCGGTACCCAGACCGCTGGGCAGAGAAGGTGGTGGATAAAGACCACTGCGGATGTAGGTATCGATGTAGTTGATCCCAATCGCTTTATTCTCGACCTGGATTTCGTTTTCCGCCGGGTCAACTGGCGTAAACTCCACAGCCTTGAGTACATCAGGCCCACCATGCTTGTGAAATTCAATACGTGTTGCCATGCTTCCTCCAAAAGAAATGTGGTAATCTTTCGACCCAATCATTATCTCGGTAACTCCATTCACTATGGCAGGAAATAAACCCTTCAACAAACAACAGACTGATGCTCGTGAGCGCGATCCCCAGGTCGCCGGGCTGAAAGTACCGCCGCACTCGATTGAAGCGGAACAGTCGGTGTTGGGCGGTTTAATGCTGGATAACGAACGCTGGGATGACGTGGCCGAACGCGTGGTGGCGGAAGATTTTTATACCCGCCCGCACCGGCATATCTTCACGGAAATGCATCGCTTGCAGGAGATGGGAAAACCCATCGATCTGATTACTCTGGCAGAGTCGCTGGAAGTTCAGGGCCAGTTGGACAGCGTCGGCGGTTTTGCGTACCTGGCTGAGTTATCGAAAAATACGCCAAGTGCGGCCAACATTAGCGCTTATGCGGATATCGTTCGCGAACGTGCCGTTGTCCGTGACATGATTTCGGTCGCGAACGAAATTGCGGAAGCCGGATTCGATCCGCAAGGACGTTCCAGTGAAGACCTGCTGGATCTCGCGGAGTCTCGCGTCTTTAAAATCGCTGAAAGCCGCGCCAACAAAGACGAAGGCCCGAAAAACATTACCGATGTGCTCGACGCCACCGTCGCGCGTATCGAGCAGCTATTCCAGCAGCCGCACGACGGCGTTACCGGGGTGAACACCGGTTATGACGACCTCAACAAAAAAACCGCTGGTTTGCAGCCGTCAGACCTCATCATCGTCGCTGCGCGTCCGTCGATGGGTAAAACGACATTTGCAATGAACCTCGTCGAAAACGCGGCGATGTTGCAGGATAAGCCAGTTCTTATCTTTAGTCTGGAAATGCCCTCAGAACAGATCATGATGCGTTCCCTGGCCTCGCTCTCACGCGTAGACCAAACCAAAATCCGTACCGGTCAACTGGATGACGAAGACTGGGCGCGAATTTCCGGAACAATGGGTATTTTGCTGGAGAAACGAAACATCTATATTGATGACTCCTCCGGCCTGACGCCAACGGAAGTGCGTTCGCGTGCCCGTCGTATCGCCCGTGAACACGGCGGTATCGGACTTATCATGATCGACTACCTGCAGCTGATGCGCGTGCCGTCGCTTTCCGACAACCGTACGCTGGAAATTGCTGAAATTTCCCGCTCGCTGAAAGCGTTAGCGAAAGAACTGCATGTACCGGTGGTGGCGCTGTCGCAGCTTAACCGCTCTCTGGAACAACGCGCCGACAAGCGTCCGGTCAACTCAGATCTGCGTGAATCCGGCTCCATCGAGCAGGATGCCGACTTAATCATGTTTATCTATCGTGATGAGGTTTATCACGAAAACAGCGACTTAAAAGGCATCGCCGAAATTATTATTGGTAAGCAGCGTAACGGTCCGATCGGAACGGTTCGCCTGACGTTTAACGGACAGTGGTCGCGATTCGACAACTATGCCGGTCCTCAATATGACGATGAGTAATTTCTAAGGAATACAAATGCAAGCGGCAACTGTAGTTATTAACCGCCGCGCTCTGCGACACAACCTGCAACGTCTGCGTGAACTGGCTCCTGCCAGTAAACTGGTTGCGGTCGTGAAAGCGAACGCTTACGGCCATGGTCTGTTAGAGACCGCGCGAACGCTCCCCGATGCGGACGCTTTTGGTGTCGCTCGTCTTGAAGAAGCCCTGCGGCTGCGCGCGGGAGGCATCACGCAGCCCATCCTGCTGCTGGAGGGGTTTTTTGATGCCTCCGATCTACCGACTATTTCCGCGCAGCGTCTGCATACTGCCGTCCACAACCTGGAGCAGCTCGAGGCCCTGGAGGCCGCAAAACTGGCTGAACCCGTTACCGTCTGGATGAAGCTCGACACCGGCATGCACCGCCTGGGCGTGCGTCCTGAGCAGGCTGAAGCGTTTTATCAGCGCCTGACGCAATGTGAAAATGTGCGCCAGCCGGTCAATATCGTCAGCCACTTTGCACGCGCGGACGAGCCTGAGTGTGGCGCGACTGAAAAGCAGCTCGATATCTTTAATCGCTTCTGTGAAGGCAAACCGGGGCAGCGTTCGATTGCCGCATCCGGCGGTATTCTGCTGTGGCCGCAGTCTCACTTCGACTGGGCGCGCCCGGGGCTGATTCTGTACGGCGTATCACCGCTGGAAAACCACTCTATCGGTGCCGATTTTGGCTGCCAGCCGGTGATGTCGCTAACCTCCAGCCTGATTGCGGTGCGTGATCACAAAGCGGGCGAACCGGTCGGCTATGGCGGTACCTGGCAGAGCGAGCGCGACACGCGTTTAGGCGTGGTGGCGATGGGTTATGGCGATGGTTACCCGCGTGCGGCGCCGTCTGGGACACCGGTGCTGGTCAATGGCCGTGAAGTGCCGATCGTGGGTCGCGTCGCGATGGATATGATCTGCGTCGATTTAGGTCCCGGGGCGCAGGATAAGGCCGGTGATTCTGTGATTCTTTGGGGTGAAGGTTTGCCCGTTGAACGGATTGCTGAAATGACGAAAGTTAGTGCTTACGAACTTATCACACGCCTGACCTCAAGGGTGGCGATGAAGTATATCGACTAAGTTCATGACATGCCGGACAGGCGGGAACCCCGCCATCCGGCAATATGCTCGCCAACTGCAACATCCTCTCGATCTTCTTCCGCTTCCGGTTTATTGTGTTCTTATCCTCTGCCTGTAAACCTGGAGAACCACCTCGTGTTTCAAAAAGTTGACGCCTACGCTGGCGACCCGATTTTATCGCTCATGGAGCGATTCAAAGAAGATTCACGTAGCGACAAAGTGAACCTCAGCATTGGCCTGTACTACAACGAAGACGGCATTATTCCTCAGCTTAAAGCGGTGGCGGAGGCGGAAGCCCGACTCAATGCCAAACCGCATGGCGCTTCGTTGTATCTACCGATGGAAGGTCTGAACACGTATCGCCATACCATTGCGCCGCTGTTGTTTGGCGCGGATCATCCGGTTCTCCAGCAACAGCGTGTCGCAACCATTCAGACGCTGGGTGGTTCCGGGGCGCTAAAAATTGGCGCAGACTTCCTGAAACGCTATTTCCCTGACTCTGGTGTGTGGGTTAGCGATCCGACATGGGAAAACCATATCGCGATTTTTGAAGGGGCTGGATTCGAAGTGAGTACTTACCCCTGGTATGACAACGAAACCAACGGGGTACGTTTCAATGACCTGCTGGCCACGCTGAATACCTTACCGGCGCGCAGCATCGTGCTGCTGCATCCGTGCTGCCATAACCCGACCGGTGCAGATTTAACCCCTGCGCAATGGGATGCGGTTATTGAGATTCTGAAATCGCGCGATCTGATCCCGTTTCTCGACATTGCTTATCAGGGCTTTGGCGGGGGAATGCAAGACGATGCTTACGCGATCCGCTCTATAGCCAGCGCCGGATTACCCGCTCTGGTCAGTAACTCATTCTCGAAAATCTTCTCTTTATACGGCGAGCGCGTCGGTGGGCTGTCTGTGGTATGTGAAGACGCCGATGCCGCCAGCCGCGTTCTGGGGCAATTAAAAGCGACCGTACGTCGTAACTACTCCAGCCCGCCGAACTTTGGTGCGCAGGTGGTCGCTACGGTACTGGGTGATGACGCGCTGAAAGCCAGCTGGCTTACAGAAGTCGAAGAGATGCGGACCCGCATCCTGGCAATGCGCCAGGAACTGGTTAACGTGCTGAGCGCTGAAATCCCTGGCCGTAACTTTGATTACCTGCTGCAACAGCGCGGAATGTTCAGCTATACCGGGCTTAGCGCCGCTCAGGTCGATCGCCTGCGTGATGAGTTTGGCGTGTACCTGATTGCCAGCGGTCGTATGTGCGTGGCCGGATTGAATCACGCTAACGTGCAGCGCGTGGCGAAGGCATTTGCTGCCGTTATTTAACCCGGTTTGTTATTTCTCGCACAGTGTTGCCGGATGGCGGCGTAAACGCCTTATCCGGCCTACAAAGGCAGTGGATTTTTCGTTTGTAGGCCTGATGAGCGTTGCGCTATCAGGCACGCTTTTCTGTGTGATCGTGCTCTTTTTCTGTAATAAAACCAGAGAAAATCCTTCCTTTCCCTTCCCTCAGGGGGTAAGGTCAGATAGTTTTTTGACCAGTTGTTAATAAAAAAATGATAACTAACTGACTACTTAGGGAAAAATATGCGCAAGTTTACGTTGGCACTGAGTGCCGTTTGTTTATTGTTCACGTTAAATCAGCCTGCTCAGGCATTAGTTTCTTCTCCCTCGCAGCTCAATCCAGGCACCAACGTTGCAAAACTCGCCGAGCAGGCTCCCATTCACTGGGTTTCCGTGGCGCAAATTGAAAACAGTCTGACAGGCCGCCCGCCGATGGCCGTCGGGTTTGATATCGATGACACCGTCCTTTTTTCCAGCCCTGGCTTCTGGCGCGGTAAGAAAACGTACTCTCCGGACAGTGAAGATTACCTGAAGAATCCGGCTTTCTGGGAGAAAATGAACAACGGCTGGGACGAGTTCAGTATTCCAAAAGAAGTGGCGCGTCAGTTGATTGATATGCACGTGCGTCGTGGCGATAGTATTTTCTTCGTCACCGGACGTAGCCCGACGAAGACTGAAACGGTATCGAAAACGCTGGCTGATAACTTTCACATCCCAGCCGCCAATATGAATCCGGTCATTTTTGCCGGCGACAAGCCGGGCCAGAATACCAAAACGCAGTGGTTACAGGATAAAAACGTGCGCATGTTCTACGGCGATTCTGACAATGACATCACCGCCGCTCTCGACGTGGGTATTCGCGGTATTCGTATTTTACGTGCCTCCAACTCCACCTATAAACCGCTACCCCAGGCTGGCGCGTTTGGTGAAGAGGTGATCGTTAATTCTGAGTATTAAAGGCGTAGGCTGCTATTTGGTGGTTTTTTAAACAAATTTGCGTTACTGGCTTTTACCTTTTGCGGACTTGCTGCACACTGAATAAAAGATGTTCTCATTAGGCGAGTGCTGGTAAGGGGAATAAAGATGACGAATTCGGAGTTGCTGCAATACTGCATGGCAAAAACGGGCGCGGAGCAGAGCGTGCACAGTGACTGGAAAGCCACACAAATCAAAGTCGAAGATGTACTCTTTGCCATGGTAAAAGAGGTAGAAGAACGCCCGGCGGTCTCTCTGAAAACCAGCCCTGAACTGGCGGAATTACTGCGTCAGCAGCATAGCGATGTACGACCAAGCAGGCATCTGAATAAAGCGCACTGGAGCACGGTGTATCTGGACGGCTCGCTGCCGGATTCGCAGATTTATTATCTGGTTGATGCCTCTTATCAGCTGGCGGTGAACACGCTGCCGGAAGATAAACGCCGGATACTGGCGCAGCCCTGATAAGCGCTGCGCCATTGGGCATGATTACAACAACGGTTTGAGGAAGCGTGCCGTGTGTGAAGCTTCACACTCGGCGACAGTTTCTGGTGTGCCGGAGACCAGAATTTCCCCGCCGCCGCTACCGCCTTCCGGACCGAGATCGACAATCCAGTCCGCCGTTTTAATCACGTCCAGATTGTGCTCAATCACCACGATGGTGTTGCCCTGATCGCGCAACTGATGCAGCACGTCCAGCAACTGCTGAATATCCGCAAAATGCAGACCGGTGGTCGGCTCATCAAGGATATACAACGTCTGCCCGGTGCCGCGTTTTGACAGTTCGCGCGCCAGCTTCACGCGCTGCGCTTCGCCGCCGGAGAGCGTAGTGGCCGACTGGCCGAGACGGATATACGTCAGGCCCACATCCATCAGCGTTTGTAGCTTACGCGCCAGCGCCGGGACGGCATCGAAGAACTCGCGTGCTTCTTCAATGGTCATATCCAGCACTTCGTGGATGGTCTTGCCCTTGTACTTAATCTCCAGCGTTTCGCGGTTATAGCGCTTGCCTTTACACTGGTCGCACGGCACGTAGATATCCGGCAGGAAGTGCATTTCAACTTTGATCACGCCGTCGCCCTGACAGGCTTCACAGCGTCCGCCGCGAACGTTAAAGCTGAAACGACCCGGCGTGTAGCCGCGCGCGCGGGATTCTGGTACGCCAGCGAACAGTTCGCGCACCGGCGTAAACACACCGGTGTAGGTTGCCGGGTTGGATCGCGGAGTACGACCAATCGGGCTTTGGTCAATGTCGATCACTTTGTCGAAATGTTCCAGGCCCTGAACATCGCGGTACGGCGCAGGTTCAGCCAGCGTGGCGCCGTTCAGCGCCGTCTGTGCAATCGGGAACAGCGTGTCATTGATCAGCGTCGATTTACCCGAACCGGAAACCCCGGTAATGCAGGTGAACAGGCCAACCGGCAGCGTCAGGGTGACATCTTTCAGGTTGTTGCCGCGTGCGCCGGTTAGCTTCAGCACTTTTTCCGGATCGGCTGCCACGCGCTGTTTCGGTACTTCAATTTTACGCTTACCGCTCATGTACTGGCCGGTCAGCGACTCAGGCACCGCCATGATGTCATTGAGCGTCCCTTCGGCAACCACCTGGCCGCCGTGAACGCCAGCGCCCGGGCCGATATCGATAACGTGGTCAGCGGCGCGAATCGCATCTTCATCGTGCTCGACCACAATCACGGTATTACCCAGATTACGCAGATGGATGAGCGTGCCCAACAGACGTTCGTTATCGCGCTGATGCAGACCAATAGACGGTTCATCCAGCACGTACATCACGCCGACCAGACCCGCGCCGATCTGGCTCGCCAGGCGAATACGTTGGGCTTCGCCGCCGGAGAGCGTTTCCGCTGAACGCGACAGCGTCAGGTAGTTGAGGCCGACGTTAACCAGAAACTTCAGACGATCGCCAATCTCTTTCAGGATTTTCTCTGCAATCTTCGCTCGCTGGCCGGCAAGCTTCAGGTTGTTGAAGAAATCCATCGCATGGCCGATGCTCATGTCGGAAATTGCGGGCAGCGGCGTATTCTCGACAAATACGTGACGGGCTTCCCGGCGCAAACGCGTCCCTTCACAGCTGGCGCACGGGCGGTTGCTGATGAATTTGGCTAATTCCTCACGTACTGCGCTGGATTCCGTCTCTTTATAACGGCGCTCCATATTGTGCAATACGCCTTCGAACGGATGGCGACGTACGGACGTATCGCCGCGATCGTTCATGTATTTAAATTCGATATTCTCTTTACCGGAACCGTACAGCACCACTTTATGCACGGTGGGGGTCAGGCTTGCCCATGGGGCTTCGACGTCGAATTTATAGTGTTCCGCCAGTGACTTAAGCATCTGGAAGTAGTAGAAGTTGCGGCGATCCCAGCCGCGGATAGCGCCGCCGGCCAGCGACAGTTCCGGGTTTTGAATCACCCGGTCAGGATCGAAATACTGTTGTACGCCGAGGCCGTCACAGGTCGGGCATGCGCCCGCCGGGTTGTTGAATGAAAACAGACGCGGTTCCAGTTCGCGCATGCTGTAACCGCAGATCGGGCAGGCGAAGTTGGCGGAGAACAGCAGCTCTTCCGCTTTCGGGTCGTCCATATCGGCAACCACCGCCGTACCACCGGACAGTTCCAGCGCGGTTTCAAACGATTCCGCCAGGCGCTGGGTAAGATCGTCACGTACTTTAAAGCGGTCAATCACCACTTCGATGGTGTGTTTCTTTTGCAGCTCAAGCTTGGGCGGATCGGACAGGTCGCACACTTCCCCGTCGATACGGGCACGGATATAGCCCTGGCCTGCCAGGTTTTCCAGCGTTTTAGTGTGCTCCCCTTTACGCTCTTTAATAATCGGCGCCAGCAGCATCAGACGTTTACCTTCCGGCTGCGACAGGACGTTGTCCACCATCTGGCTAACGGTTTGCGCCGCCAGGGGAACGTCGTGATCCGGACAGCGCGGTTCGCCAACGCGGGCAAACAGCAGGCGCAGATAGTCGTGAATTTCGGTAATCGTACCTACCGTGGATCGCGGGTTATGGGACGTCGATTTTTGTTCAATTGAGATGGCGGGAGACAGCCCCTCAATGTGGTCGACATCCGGCTTTTCCATCAGTGACAAAAACTGACGCGCGTACGCGGAAAGGGATTCAACGTAACGACGCTGTCCTTCGGCATACAAGGTGTCGAAAGCGAGCGAAGATTTGCCTGAGCCCGAAAGCCCGGTGACGACAATCAGCTTGTCGCGCGGGATGACGAGGTTGATGTTTTTGAGATTATGGGTGCGGGCGCCCCGAACTTCGATCTTATCCATTCATCTTTCCCGGATTAAACGCTTTTTTGCCTGGCTGCATGGTGCTACCGGCGATCACAAACGGTTAATTATGACACAACCTGACCTGAATGGATATACAGTATTGGAATGCAAAACGCAGGTGTCTGTGCAACAATGTCAATCCGGGGTTGTTTACTGGAATCGATCTCGCAACGTAGTAAAAGCGCTATTGGAAATGCTACAATCCCGCGCTTACACTTATTCAGTAACGTTTTTCAGGAGACACGATCATGGCCAGCAGAGGCGTAAACAAGGTGATTCTCGTCGGTAATCTGGGCCAGGACCCGGAAGTACGCTATATGCCGAATGGTGGCGCAGTTGCCAACATTACGCTGGCTACTTCCGAATCCTGGCGTGATAAAGCGACCGGCGAAATGAAAGAGCAGACTGAATGGCACCGTGTTGTGCTGTTCGGCAAACTGGCAGAAGTCGCCAGCGAATATCTGCGTAAAGGTTCTCAGGTCTATATTGAAGGCCAGCTGCGTACCCGCAAATGGACCGATCAGTCCGGCGTAGAAAAGTACACCACTGAAGTTGTGGTTAACGTTGGCGGCACCATGCAAATGCTGGGCGGCCGTCAGGGTGGTGGCGCTCCGGCAGGCGGTGGTCAGCAGCAGGGTGGTTGGGGTCAGCCTCAGCAGCCGCAGGGCGGCAATCAGTTCAGCGGCGGCGCGCAGTCTCGCCCGCAGCAGTCAGCTCCGGCAGCGCCGTCTAACGAGCCGCCGATGGATTTCGACGACGATATTCCGTTCTAACTTTTCTGTTTTATACGAAAAATTATGGCTACCTCAAAACTGGGGTAGCCATATGTAATTTTTTATCAGTTCAACACCATCGGCCAGTCTGGCGGTGTGTGGCTCATCACTTCAACCATCACGTTTTCAATGTTTTTCCAGATTGCGGACATATCCACCAGGGTTATGCCGAGCAGCCCGGTTGCAAACCAGCAGGCGAAAACCAGTCCCAAACCGCTACTAATGACGGCCAGGCCAATATAATCTGATTTACGAAAACGGATATTGAGCGTACTGGCTAAAAACATCAGCACCGCGCTGAGTAGCTGCCATCGCAGAAGAACCACGCCAGTTGTTATCGTTGCCATGAAAAAACGTCCTCAGAAAGTCTTGATGCCCATGACAGCGCGGGGGTGTTCACCGAGGGTGTAGTACTCTGGCTCTCGACGGGCAATAACACGAATGAAACATTGTTTCTGTTACATGAATTGTGTGAACTATATCACATTTGCTCGTTTGTTCACCAGTGTTAGAGGTTATTTTTGCAAGGTAATAGCCATGCTTTCTATGTGGTTATGTTTAATAAAAAAACCGATAACAAATAATCTAATAAAAAGATGCATATGAATTACCTGTTATGTTTATCCTAAATTATTCGTTAAAAAATTTAATGAATTTCTTAAACGCGACCAGGATAATGCTCATAAAAAATTACTACTTGTTGATAATAATGTTATGAAATAAGCATAACTTTAAGTTTGCCTTACGGAAAAATAATATCATCATCAACTATTATCAGATTTTTACATAGAGAAGTCTGTTGCTAATAATGATAGATTCATGCAACTTAATCAGTCAGTGTTTATAGCATCCCGCCTAATGGGTTCTGGCATATACGAAACAGGGAAATAGGGCTGACATGAATCACAGTGCGCGACGCAAGATGCTGAAGTTCTTCGGAACATTCATGGTGGTATTGCTCCCCGTGGTACTGGCGTTATGGTTTGCTCACATCCGGGCGATGTCCGAAACCCGTAATCAACTCAGCTCTTTTGCTCAACTGGTGTTAAATAAAACGGAATTGGTGATCTTCCAGGCCGATTTAGCGCGTGATATGGCCCAGTTGTACCAGGGTAAGATGTGTACTCCTGCCCATCAGAAAAGTATGCTGAATATTATTCGTGGTCGTTTATATATCAGTGAGCTAATTTATGCGCAGGGCGATCATTTTTTGTGCTCTACGTCAATGATGCCGCGAGTCCCATATATTATGGCGACAGCCGACTATAAACGCGCGCCGGACGTCTCCATCTATTACTACCGCGATACCCCCTTTTTCGCTGGCTACAAAATGACGTACATGCAACGGGGAAACTACGTTGTCGTCATCAATCCATTATCTTACAGCGAAGTCATGTCAGATGATCCGGATCTGTCCTGGGGGGTGTATGACACGGTAACAGATACCTTTTTCTCTTCCAGCGAAGGGGCGAATATTGCGCAATTCTCGCCGCTGATACGCGATGAGGCCTCAACATTCCAGCAGGGCGAGCGCTTCTATACCATCGTACATTCAGGAAAACGACCCATTGCGATTATTGTTTCGACCTCTGACGCTCGTGTGAATCAGATTTTCTATCATGAGGCGGCGTTAACGATCCCCTTTGGGATTATCTGCAGCATCCTGATACTGCTCATGTGGTGGCGCACGCGTCAGGAATACCTCTCTCCCCGCCGCTTATTAAAACGTGCGATCAAGAAACGTCAGCTTTGCCTGTACTACCAGCCGATCATTGACATCAAAAATGGACAATGTGTCGGGGCGGAGGCTTTGCTACGCTGGCCAGGCTGTAAAGGTGAGGTGATGAGCCCAACGGAGTTTATTCCGCTGGCGGAAAAAGAGGGAATGATTGAGCAGATCACGGATTACGTTGTTGAGGAAGTCTTCAACGATTTGGGGTATTTTCTTTCGGCGAATCCTCAGTTGTCTATCTCGATTAACCTCTCTGCTTCTGACTTTCATTCATCACGACTGATTGCCCTGATTGCTGAAAAAAATCATGAGTACTCCGTGGCGGCCCAGCAAATTAAAGTTGAGGTTACAGAGCGTGGCTTTATCGATGTACATAAAATGACGCCCATCATCCAGGCGTTCCGCCAGGCCGGTTTTGAAGTGGCGTTTGACGATTTTGGCACGGGATATTCCAACCTCCATAATTTGTCAGCATTGAATATCGATATCCTGAAGATCGACAAATCGTTTATTAGCACGCTGGCCACTAACAGCACCAGTCACTTGATTGCCGAACATATCATCGAGATGGCGCAAAGCTTAAACCTGAAGACGGTTGCGGAAGGGGTGGAAACGGCGGAGCAAATCGCGTGGTTGCTTGAACGCGGCGTACAGTATTGCCAGGACTGGTATTTTGCGAAGGCGCTGCCGCCGCAGGAGTTCATGGATTGGATAAAACGCTCGCCCGCCATACTGACGCAGAGCGGGCAATAATTTTACAGGCGGTGGCGGTAATCGCTGGGAGTACGATCAAACTCTCGGCGAAATACGCGCGAGAAGGTTTGCTGCGATACATAGCCAAGATCCATCGCAATATCGAAAATAGGCCGTTCGGTCGTCCGTAGTTCAACGGCGGCCAGCAGAAGCCGACGTTGGCGGATGTAGTCACCCAGCGTCTGGCGCATCACCGTGCGGAACATTCTCTGCAAATACCACTTTGAGTAACCTGATTTTTTCGCAACCGCCTCAATGTTCAGCGGTTGATCGATATGTTCATCAATCCATTCAATAAGGGTCTGAATAATCTGCTGATGGGACATAGAGTTGCCTCTTTCTCAGTGTTCGATTCGTCGTTTTGTCTGTGGGCGAGTATAATTCCTCAAGTTAACTTGAGGTAAAGCGATTTATGGAAAAGAAATTACCCCGGATAAAAGCGCTGCTCACGCCAGGTGAAGTTGCAAAGCGTAGCGGTGTGGCGGTATCGACCCTGCATTTCTATGAAAGCAAAGGATTAATCAGCAGTATGCGCAACAGCGGCAATCAGCGTCGATACAAACGCGATGTGTTGCGTTATGTCGCGATTATCAAGATTGCCCAACGTATCGGCATTCCACTGGCCACCATCGGCGACGCGTTAGGCGTATTACCGGAAGGGCATTCGCTCAGCGCCAAAGAGTGGAAGCAACTCTCTTCGCAATGGCGCGAGGAGTTAGACCGACGCATTCATACTCTGGTGGCGTTACGCGATGAACTGGATGGGTGTATTGGCTGCGGCTGTTTATCCCGCAGTGATTGCCCGTTGCGTAACCCCGGCGATCAGCTTGGCGAGCAGGGGACCGGGGCGCGCCTGCTGGAAGACGATTGATTGGTATAAAACTAAAGCGCCACAGAGGGCGCTTTAGTTTGGTTCCGGTCTTTGTCTTTCACTCTATCCCGTTGGTTCACGGGAGGGTTTCCCCCGACATCAACACCCCTCAGTCGAGCACGTTTGGGGAGGTTCCGGTCTGTGTTGATAAAGTAAGTGTAAGCCACACCGTTCTATTTGCCAGTGAATTGATTGCTTTTTAGCCAAAAAATTTTCCGCATCTTCATGCATTTTTTTGCGCGAGCAGACGTGAAAAATAAATGCAAATCTTGTAATAACTCAGCGAAATTTGTTGCCAGATTGCGCATTGACGATAACGTTTGCGCATCGTCTGGCTATTTCTTGCGCATTATAAGAAGAAATGAGTAAAAAGCGGCAAAGTTCAGTTGAAAACCAACGTATGATCGCTGGATAATCGTTTGCTTTTTTTTATCACCCGTTTTTTATGCGCGGAGCTAAACGTTTGCTTTTTTGCGACACCCCTATTGACGCAAAGCTGGCACATGGAGAAATCGTTTAGCAGGCAGTGGATTGTCCACCACGCATAATGACGAAAAAATAAACTCTCAGGGGATGTTTTCTATGTCTACGCCTTCAGCGCGTACCGGCGGCTCACTCGACGCCTGGTTTAAAATTTCGCATCGCGGCAGTACCGTTCGTCAAGAAGTCGTTGCCGGATTAACGACGTTCCTGGCCATGGTCTACTCCGTTATCGTCGTTCCGGGGATGCTGGGTAAAGCCGGATTCCCGCCTGCCGCTGTGTTTGTGGCAACCTGTCTGGTTGCGGGCGTCGGTTCTATTGTTATGGGCCTGTGGGCGAACCTGCCGTTGGCGATTGGCTGCGCCATTTCGCTGACCGCGTTTACCGCATTCAGCCTGGTGCTGGGACAACATATTAGCGTGCCTGTGGCGTTGGGCGCGGTGTTCCTGATGGGGGTTCTGTTTACCATCATTTCTGCGACCGGTATCCGTAGCTGGATCCTGCGCAATCTGCCGCAGGGCGTTGCGCACGGTACGGGGATTGGTATCGGCCTGTTCCTGCTATTGATTGCGGCCAATGGCGTTGGTCTGGTTATTAAGAACCCGCTGGATGGCCTGCCGGTTGCGCTGGGCGACTTCGATACCTTCCCGGTGATTATGTCGCTGGTTGGTCTGGCGGTGATTATTGGTCTCGAAAAACTGAAAGTACCGGGCGGCATCCTGCTGACCATTATCGGTATCTCCATCGTCGGCCTGATTTTCGATCCGGCCGTGCATTTCTCCGGTATTTTTGCCATGCCGTCTCTGAGCGATGAAAACGGCAACTCGCTGATTGGCAGCCTGGATATTATGGGCGCACTGAACCCGATCGTACTGCCGAGTGTGCTGGCGCTGGTCATGACCGCTGTCTTCGATGCGACCGGAACCATCCGCGCGGTAGCCGGACAGGCGAATCTGCTGGATAAAGACGGACAAATTATCGATGGCGGCAAAGCGCTGACCACCGACTCCCTGAGCAGCGTGTTCTCTGGTCTGGTAGGGGCCGCACCAGCGGCGGTTTACATTGAATCCGCAGCGGGTACGGCGGCAGGTGGCAAAACTGGCCTGACGGCGATCACCGTTGGCGTATTGTTCCTGCTGATCCTGTTCCTTTCTCCGCTTTCTTATCTTGTTCCTGTTTACGCAACGGCGCCTGCGCTGATGTATGTGGGGCTGCTGATGCTGAGCAACGTGGCGAAAATCGACTTTGCTGACTTTGTCGACGCGATGGCGGGTCTGGTCACTGCAGTATTTATCGTGCTGACCTGTAACATCGTTACCGGCATTATGATTGGTTTTGCTACCCTGGTCATTGGTCGTATCGTCTCTGGTGAATGGCGCAAACTGAACATCGGTACGGTGGTGATTGCTATCGCGCTGGTGGCCTTCTACGCGGGCGGTTGGGCTATTTGATTTTGCTTCGATGGCTCCTGAAAACGGGTGGCTCAGGCCGCCCGTTTTTATTTTCAGAACACACTCGTTGTCTTTTGCGTTACTCTCAAGTAGATAGAATTAAGGCACGACGCCTTTATCACCAATCATAAGAAACATCGCAAACAGGGAACGCATGGAAATCTTTTTCACCATACTCATCATGACCCTTGTGGTCTCGCTGTCGGGGGTATTTACTCGCGTATTGCCCTTCCAACTCCCATTACCCCTTATGCAGATCGCCATCGGCGCCTTGCTGGCGTGGCCGACGTTTGGTTTGCATGTGGAATTCGATCCTGAGCTGTTTCTGGTTCTGTTTATCCCGCCGCTGCTGTTTGCCGATGGCTGGAAGACGCCAACGCGTGAGTTTCTGGAGCACGGGCGAGAGATTTTCGGCCTTGCGCTGGCGCTGGTTCTGGTCACGGTGGTCGGGATTGGCTTTATGATTTACTGGCTGGTGCCGGGGATCCCTCTCATCCCGGCTTTTGCGCTGGCGGCCGTGCTGTCGCCAACCGATGCCGTCGCCCTTTCCGGTATTGTAGGTGAGGGGCGTATCCCGAAGAAAATCATGGGCATCCTGCAGGGCGAAGCGTTGATGAACGACGCGTCCGGCCTGGTCTCGCTGAAATTTGCCGTGGCCGTGGCGATGGGCACGATGGTATTTACCGTCGGCGGCGCGACGGTTGAGTTCTTCAAAGTGGCGATTGGCGGCATCCTGGCTGGTTTTGTCGTCAGCTGGTTATACGGACGCTCCCTGCGTTTTCTTAGCCGCTGGGGCGGTGATGAGCCAGCAACGCAAATCGTCCTTCTGTTCCTGCTGCCGTTTGCGTCTTATCTGATTGCGGAACACATTGGTGTTTCAGGTATCCTCGCGGCGGTCGCTGCCGGCATGACGATTACCCGCTCCGGCGTGATGCGCCGCGCGCCGCTGGCGATGCGTTTACGTGCTAACAGCACCTGGGCGATGCTGGAATTTGTGTTTAACGGCATGGTCTTCTTACTGTTAGGACTGCAGTTGCCGGGAATTCTGGAGTCATCTTTGGCGGCGGCAGAAGTCGATCCGAACGTTGAAATCTGGATGCTGTTTACCGATATCGTGCTGATTTACGCCGCGCTGATGCTGGTACGTTTTGGCTGGCTGTGGACCATGAAGAAGTTCAGCCTGCGCTTCCTGAAGAAAAAGCCGATGGAGTTTGGCTCCTGGACAACGCGTGAAATCCTGATTGCCTCCTTTGCGGGCGTTCGCGGGGCTATTACCCTCGCCGGTGTGCTCTCCATTCCGCTGTTGTTACCGGATGGTAGCGGCTTCCCGGCGCGTTATGAACTGATCTTCCTCGCCGCGGGCGTGATTCTGTTCTCGCTGTTTGTCGGCGTGGTGATGCTGCCGATTCTGCTGCAACATCTGGAAGTAGCGGACCATTCGCAACAGCAAAAAGAGGAGCGCATTGCCCGCGCTGCCACGGCGGAAGTAGCGATTGTCGCGATCCAGAAAATGGAGGAGCGACTGGCCGCAGACACCGAAGAGAACATCGATAACCAGTTGCTCACCGAGGTGAGTTCACGCGTGATTGGTAACCTGCGCCGACGCGCCGACGGGCGCAACGATGTGGAAAGCTCGATGCAGGAAGAAAACCTGGAGCGACGGTTCCGTCTGGCGGCGCTGCGTTCAGAACGCGCCGAGCTTTATCATCTGCGCGCCACGCGTGAAATCAGCAATGAAACGCTGCAAAAGCTATTGCACGATCTGGATTTGCTGGAAGCGCTGTTGATCGAGAACCAATAAACGGTAGCACGATGTAGGCCGGATAAGGCGTTCGCGCCGCATCCGGCGAAAGATGTGCCTGATGGCGCTGCGCTTATCAGGCCTACATAAAATTAACCATCATGTAATTTGCGAGCCGCTTTCCTGAACTGATCTGCTTGTCTTGTCGATTCCCTCTTTTCTCCATACGGTTGAGAAAAGGGGGAAACATGTCCAACTATCGACGAAATTACATCAACGGAGGAACCTGGTTTTTTACGGTGAATCTGCAGGACCGTCGAAGCCAGCTTCTGACAGCCAACATTCACGCGCTTCGGTGTGCAATCGCTGCGGTCAAAACGGCCAGACCATTTCGGATCAATGCCTGGGTCGTATTGCCTGAGCATATGCATTGCATCTGGACGTTGCCTGAAAATGACGCTGATTTTTCATCCTGCTGGCGGGAAATTAAGAAGCATTTCACCCGATCATTGTCTGCCCGACATGTTTGGCAACCTCGCTTTTGGGAACACACTCTCCGCGATGAGCACGATTATCGCCAGCATGTTGATTATATTTACATTAACCCAGTGAAGCACGGGTGGGTAAAACAGGTACAGACATGGCCTTTTTCAACATTTCATCGCGATGTGAGGCGTGGTTTGTTCCCGCAAAATTGGGCAGGTGAAATAATGGATTTTAATGCGGGTGAACGTGCCTGATGGCGCTACGCTTATCAGACCTACGGGGTCGCACGATGTAGGCCGGATAAGGCGTTTGCGCCGCATCCGGCATTTTACGACGCCTGCGTTAACCAAAACCCTTCGCAGCATTTCAGCCACGCCTGAGCGCTGTGCGACAGATACACACCTTCGCGCCAAATCATGCCCAACTGCCAGCGTAAGTCGCTTTCCAGAGGGATCCAGCGCAGCGTTCGCTTATCCAGTCGCTGGCAAATCGGCTCCGGTAAAATGGCGATCCCGACGCCGGCCTGGACCATTGCCGCCAGAAAATCCCACTGTCCGCTACGCACAGCGATACGCGGTTTTACGTTGTGCTGGTTAAACAATTCAAGCAGTTGACGGCTCAACGCGAAATCTTCGTTGTAGATAAGCAGCGGATGCTCCGCCAGCGCTTCGGGGGAAATGGAGTCGCACGTTGTCCATTGACCGGAGCGGGGGACCAGCACGCAGAGCGGATGACTGAAAAGCGGTAAAGTCGCCAGACCACTCTCTTCTTCAACCGGTAGCGCGGTCATCGCAACATCCAGATCGCCGTTCATCACCGCCTGCTGGACGGTTAAACCGCCAAATTCAGACACCTTCAGTTCCACGCCGGGATAACGCTGGCGAAAAAGGCTGATGGGGCCAGCCATCAACATACCAACCATAGGCGGGATACCGAGGCGCAGCACGCCCTTGTTGAGGTGATTGATGTCGCTGAGTTCTGCTTCGAGCTGGCGAAACTCGGCGAGGATCGCCAGACCGCGTTCGAACACGACCTGTCCGGTATCGGTCAACAACAGCCGCCGTCCGTCGCGGATGAGCAGCGTGCAATTAAGCTCGTCTTCAAGGTTCTTCAGCATTTTGCTGATGGTGGGCTGGGTGACAAAGAGTTTCTCCGCTGCGCGGGTAAAGCTCTGCTGACGCACCACCTCAACAAAATATCGCAGCGTTCTGATATCCATGATTATTCCTTAAGACTATGCCTGCAATGATTTTAATTCATTTCAGTCCTGGACGGGGGCTCTCTATACTGGCGCTCTCTATTTTTTAAGGACATACCCTCATGGCTGTGGCGATAAGCCGCGTGACGCCTGCCGTTATTCATCGACTCCAGATCCCCGTTCAGGTTCTGTTGTACGCAGGTCTCTTTGTTTTTGCTCAATACCTTGTCTCCTGGCTGCATCTGCCGCTTCCTGCCAACCTGGTTGGGATGGTGCTGATGCTGGCGTTGATTGTCTGCCGGGTTATCCCGCTGAACTGGATCCGCGCGGGTGCTCGCTGGTTACTGGCTGAAATGCTGTTGTTTTTTGTCCCGGCGGTGGTCGCCGTCGTTAACTATACGCAACTGCTACTGGTTGATGGCTGGCGTATTTTTGCCGTTATTGCGCTAAGTACGATGATGGTGCTTGGCGCAACGGCATGGGTCGTGGATAAAGTGTATCGCTATGAAATGAGCAGGTTAAACCGTGAGTAATTTCCAGTTAAGCGTGCTGTGTCTGGTGATTACGCTGGGCATCTATTTTGCCAACAAGCGCCTGTATCGCCGCTTTCGTAAATTACCGCTGATGCCGTTAGTGCTTACTCCGGCGCTATTGGTGCTGATGTTGGTCTTTGGACATATCTCCTGGCAAAACTATATTGGTGAATCGCACTGGCTGCTATGGCTGCTAGGTCCTGCAACCATTGCCTTCGCCGTTCCGGTCTATGACAACCTCTCCGTGATTAAACGTCACTGGATGTCGCTGACGGCGGGTGTGGTTACGGCGACCCTGGTGGCGGTCACCAGTTCCGTCTGGTTGGCGCGCCTGTTTATGCTGCCTGATGAAATTCAGCGCAGTCTGGCGGTGCGGTCCGTCACTACGCCATTTGCGCTGGCGGCGGCAGAGCCATTGGGTGGTCAACCGGATCTGGTGGCATTGTTCGTGGTCGTGACTGGCGTATTCGGGATGGCGGTCGGCGATGTGCTGTTTTTGCGGCTCTCTATTCGCGAAGGGATGGCGAAAGGCGCAGGTTTTGGCGCTGCATCGCACGGCGCAGGCACGGCTCGCTCATATGAGCTTGGCCAACAGGAGGGCGTAGTGGCTAGCCTGGTGATGATGCTTTCTGGCGTGGTGATGGTGCTGGTAGCGCCGCTGGTTGCAAGGCTGATGTTCTGAGAGAGGCAGTAATCCTCCGGCCCGGAAGCCGGAGGAGAGGGAAGATTAGTGCGCGCGACCTTGTTCTACGCCATACCCGGTCTGGGAACGGATGAACTGAGCACGGAACTGCTCGCGTTCGCGGTTACCTTCTTCTGAGTTATCGGTAGCAGAGAAGAACCAGATCCCGAGGAACGCTACGCTGATGGAGAACAGCGCCGGATACTCATACGGGAAAATGGCTTTTTCGTGACCCAGGATTTGTACCCAAATTGTTGGGCCAAGCACCATCAGCACGACGGCCGTCAGCAGACCTAACCAGCCGCCCATCATTGCGCCACGCGTGGTCAGTTTTGACCAGTACATGGAGAGCAGAATGATAGGGAAGTTACAGCTGGCTGCGATAGCAAATGCCAGTCCCACCATGAAGGCGATGTTCTGGTTTTCGAACAGCACGCCGAGCACGATAGCAATCACACCCAGCACCAGTACGGTAATTTTCGATACCTTCAGCTCTTCGCGCTCGGTTGTGCCTTTGCGGAATACGTTGGCGTACAGGTCGTGAGAAACTGCCGATGCCCCCGCCAGCGTCAAACCAGCAACCACTGCCAGAATGGTGGCAAACGCCACTGCCGAGATGAAGCCGAGGAACAGGTTCCCGCCCACCGCATTCGCCAGATGTACCGCCGCCATGTTGTTACCGCCGATAAGCGCGCCAGCAGCGTCTTTATACGCAGGGTTGGCACCAACCAGCATGATCGCGCCAAAGCCGATGATAAAGGTCAGGATGTAGAAATACCCCATAAAACCGGTGGCATAGAACACGCTCTTACGCGCTTCGCGGGCGTCGCTGACCGTGAAGAAACGCATTAGGATGTGCGGCAAGCCCGCCGTACCAAACATCAGGCCGAGACCTAACGACAGCGCGGAGATCGGATCTTTCACCAGCCCGCCCGGACTCATAATGGCTGAACCTTTCGGGTGTATCGCCATCGCTTCGGTGAACAGATTGTTGAAGCTAAAGCCAACGTGCTTCATCACCATAAAGGCCATAAAGCTGGCGCCGAACAGCAACAGAACGGCTTTGATGATCTGTACCCAGGTGGTTGCCAGCATGCCGCCAAACAGGACATACATCATCATCAATACGCCAACCAGTACGACGGCAATGTGGTAGTTCAGGCCAAACAGCAGCTCAATCAGCTTACCCGCGCCGACCATCTGCGCGATCAGATACAGCGCGACCACCACCAGGGAACCACAGGCCGAGAGAATACGAATTGGACCTTGTTTCAGGCGATAAGAGGCCACGTCGGCAAAGGTGTAGCGACCAAGGTTACGCAGACGTTCAGCAATCAGGAACAGGATAATTGGCCAGCCGACCAGGAAGCCGAGCGAGTAAATCAGTCCGTCATAACCGGAGGTAAAGACCAGCGCGGAAATCCCGAGGAACGATGCAGCAGACATATAGTCGCCCGCAATCGCCAGCCCGTTCTGGAAACCGGTGATGTTACCGCCAGCGGTGTAATAGTCATTGCGCGAACGTACGCGCTTAGACGCCCAGTAGGTAATACCAAGCGTAAAGATGACGAAAATCAGGAACATGATAATCGCCTGCCAGTTGGTTGGCTGGCGTTGGACTGCTCCGCTTATAGCATCCGCCGCGTTTGCGGCGAAGGGCAGCGTGGCGGCAAGCGCCGTCAGGACTCTCTTCATGATGCTTTAACCTCGTGCAGAACCGCATTGTTCAGGCGATCGAATTCACCGTTTGCCCGCCAGATATAGATCCCGGTCAGGATGAAGGAGATAAGGATCACGCCGACCCCAATCGGAATACCCCGGGTGACGCTGGTTCCCGCGTGCAGCGGAGTACCCAGCCAACCAGGCGCAAAGGCAATCAGTAAAATAAAGCTGATGTAAACTGCCAGCATGATGATGGACAGAATGGTGGCAAACCGTTGCCTTTTTTCAACTAACTCCCTGAAACGCGCACTGTCTTCTATCCGCTGATAAATATTGTCATTCATCACAGAGCTCTCCAGAGGTCCCCTGCGTCTTTCGCGCTACAGGTTCGTTGGCCGCACTCGTTACTCGGCCCATCCCTGGGCCTCGCCCCGGTGGGGCCGTTACAAGTAACGTTCAAATCTGTTCCAGACAGATTTGTCACCCCAGTCACATAGTGAACTATGCTCCTGAGGATGTGCTCGCTTGCCGCCTTCCTGTAACACGAAATCCTTTGGGGGAGGGTTTTTATATTTCCCTCCCGCTCAGGGGAGGGGTAGGGATAGGATTTGTAGGCCCGATAAGCAGCGCGCCATCGGGCATTTCACGGTTATGGTTATGATGGCATCGCGATGGCCTGCTTCTCTTCGAGCAGTTTCTCAACGACGCCTGGATCGGCGAGGGTTGAGGTATCGCCCAGATTGCTGGTATCGCCCGCCGCGATTTTGCGCAGAATGCGGCGCATAATTTTGCCGGAGCGGGTTTTCGGCAGTGAATCGGTCCAGTGCAGCACATCTGGCGTTGCCAGCGGGCCAATTTCTTTGCGTACCCAGTTGCGAACTTCTGCATACAACTCAGGCGACGGCTCTTCACCGTGATTCAGCGTGACGTAGGCGTAGATCGCCTGGCCTTTAATATTATGCGGAATACCGACCACCGCGGCTTCGGCAATCTTCGGATGCGACACCAACGCCGATTCGATTTCTGCCGTGCCCAGACGGTGACCAGAGACGTTCAGCACATCGTCCACGCGTCCGGTGATCCAGTAATAACCATCTTCATCACGGCGGGCGCCGTCGCCGCTGAAGTACATATTCTTGAAGGTGGAGAAATAGGTCTGTTCAAAACGTTCATGATCGCCAAACAGCGTTCTCGCCTGGCCCGGCCACGAGTCGGTAATGACCAGGTTGCCTTCGGTTGCGCCTTCCAGCGGATTACCCTCGTTATCGACAATCGCAGGCTGCACGCCAAAGAACGGACGGGTTGCGGAACCGGCTTTCAGCTCAGTGGCGCCCGGCAGCGGGGTGATCATGAATCCACCGGTTTCGGTCTGCCACCAGGTATCGACGACCGGACATTTTTCGTTGCCGATCTTCTTCCAGTACCATTCCCACGCTTCCGGGTTGATTGGCTCGCCAACGGAACCCAGGATGCGCAGCGACGAACGGTCAGTACCTTCAATCGCTTTATCGCCTTCGGCCATCAGAGCGCGGATGGCGGTCGGCGCGGTATACAGAATATTGACCTGGTGCTTGTCTACAACCTGCGACATTCGTGCCGGAGTAGGCCAGTTGGGCACGCCTTCGAACATCAGCGTGGTTGCGCCGCAGGCCAGCGGACCGTACAGCAGGTAGCTGTGCCCGGTTACCCAACCCACGTCAGCGGTACACCAATAGATATCGCCCTGATGGTAGTCAAACACGTACTTAAAGGTGGTTGCGGCGTAGACCAGATACCCGCCGGTAGTGTGCAGCACGCCTTTCGGCTTGCCGGTTGAACCGGAGGTATACAGGATAAACAGTGGATCTTCCGCGTTCATTTCTTCCGGTTGGTGTTCTGAGCTGGCCTTCTCGATAAGATCGGACCACCACAGGTCACGGCCTTCCTGCCACTCCGTTTTACCTCCGGTACGTTTGAGGACGACCACATGTTCAACGGTTTTCACGTTTGGATTTTTCAGCGCATCATCCACGTTCTTTTTCAGTGGGATAGCGCGCCCGGCGCGTACGCCTTCGTCGGCGGTGATCACCAGGCGTGAATTGGAGTCGATAATACGTCCGGCGACGGCTTCCGGTGAGAAACCACCGAAGATGACAGAATGCACTGCCCCAATGCGGGCACAGGCCAGCATGGCAACCGCAGCCTCTGGCACCATCGGCATATAAATGGCCACTACGTCACCTTTTTTAATGCCTAAATCCAGTAGCGTATTGGCGAAACGGCAGACATCGCGATGCAACTCGCGATAGGTAATGTTTTTGCTTTGGGTAGCGTCATCGCCTTCCCAGATGATGGCGGTACGATCGCCATTTGCCTGCAGGTGACGGTCAAGGCAGTTTGCGGCCAGGTTCAGGGTGCCGTCTTCGTACCATTTAATAGACACGTTGCCTGGTGCGAAGGAGGTGTTCTTCACCTGGCTGTACGGCTTGATCCAATCGAGAATCTTTCCCTGCTCGCCCCAAAATGTGTCGGGTTCGTTAACGGATTGCTGGTATTTCTCTGCGTACTGCTCCGGATTTATCAGGCAACGATCCGCAATGTTTGCGGGAATAGCGTGTTTATGTATTTGGCTCATGGCTTTTGTTCTCCTTGTAGGATGTTAATAATATGTCTCATAAACGTTAAATGTAGGGGCTTTGAGAGTTTTGTTTAGTATTTGCGCGGCAGATCACGCAATAAACGAATTGTGCAAATTAGCGACAAACTGAATTTTGAAGGGAACTAGCAAAAATTGATTAAATCTCGCGATAACATGCAGTTATCTAAAGGATTGTTGAAAAGGTGATCTATCTCTGAATTAGACCAAAGAGTGAGAGATTAGAGGGGTGTTATAACTCTAAAGTGGTATTTTACATACACTTACAATTGATTAAAAACAACATTTTCAGTGTGGTTTCTTGTTACAAATAGGGTGGAGCAATGTCATGACAGTATTCGTGTGGTTGCTGTTGTGGAAAACAATAAAAGAACCGCCATTGCAGATAATGGCGTCATCTGGATGAGACCCCTATGGCAAGGACAAAATCACGCGTACGCCGTTTCTTCAGCCTGTTATTACCTTTATTATTTATCTCTGTTGTTCACGCTGAACAAACTCCTGTACCCGCAAAGACCGTCACCGTTGAAGCGAAGAATGAAACCTTCGCCCCTCAGCATCCCGATCAATATCTCTCCTGGAAAGCCACGTCTGAGCAATCAGCCCGTGAAGATGCGCTGGCAGAAGATCCGCGTCTGGTGATCCTGTGGGCGGGATACCCATTCTCGCGCGATTACAACAAACCGCGGGGACACGCGTATGCCGTGACCGATGTCCGTGAAACCTTACGCACAGGCGCACCAAAAACGGCCGAAGACGGCCCGCTGCCGATGGCCTGCTGGAGCTGTAAAAGCCCGGATGTGGCGCGTCTGATCCAGAAAGACGGTGAAGATGGTTACTTCCACGGTAAATGGGCGCGCGGCGGTCCGGAAATTGTTAACAACCTCGGTTGTGCAGATTGCCATAACACCGCGTCGCCGGACTTCGCCAAAGGCAAGCCAGAACTGACACTGTCGCGTCCTTACGCTGAGCGCGCGATGGAAGCCATCGGCAAACCATTTGAGAAAGCTGGTCGCTTTGATCAGCAATCCATGGTCTGCGGCCAGTGCCACGTGGAGTACTACTTCGACGGTAAGAACAAAGCCGTTAAGTTCCCGTGGGATGAGGGCATGAAAGTCGAGAACATGGAGAAATACTACGACACCATCGCCTTCTCTGACTGGACTAACTCTCTGTCCAAAACCCCGATGCTGAAAGCGCAGCACCCGGAATATGAAACCTGGAGCGCGGGCATTCACGGTAAGAACAACGTGACCTGTATTGACTGCCACATGCCGAAAGTGCAAAACGCGGAAGGTAAGATCTATACCGATCACAAGATTGGCAACCCGTTCGATAACTTCGCCCAAACCTGCGCGAACTGCCACACCCAGGACAAAGCGTCCCTGCAAAAAGTGGTCGCCGAGCGTAAACAGGCCATTCATGACCTGAAAATCAAGGTTGAAGATCAACTGGTACATGCGCATTTCGAAGCGAAAGCCGCATGGGATGCGGGTGCGACCGAAGCGGAAATGAAGCCGATTCTGGCAGATATCCGTCACGCGCAATGGCGCTGGGATCTGTCTATCGCCTCACACGGCATCCATATGCACGCCCCGGAAGAAGGTCTGCGGATGCTAGGTAGCGCAATGGATAAAGCCGCCGACGCGCGTACCAAACTGGTTCGTCTGCTGGCGACCAAAGGCATCACGCATGAAATTCCGTTACCGGATATCTCTACCAAAGAGAAAGCCCAGGCGGCGATTGGTCTGAACATGCAGCAAATTAATGCTGAGAAGCAGGACTTCATCAAAACGGTGATTCCGCAGTGGGAAGAGCAGGCGCGTAAAAACGGTCTGTTAAGCCAATAACCCCATTCCGCCCCGTAAGGGGCGGATAACTCAACGGAGTGAATATGAGCGTATTACGTTCGTTATTAACTGCTGGGGTGCTGGCGTCAGGCCTGTTCTGGAGCCTGAGTGGAATCACTGCCACGCCAACGCCGCAGGAGTCGGATCAACGCTGGACGGTTACTCAGCAGCGTAATCCGGATGCCGCCTGTCTGGACTGTCATAAGCCGGATACCGAAGGCATGCATGGTAAGCATGCGGAAGTCATTAACCCGAATAACAAACTGCCGGTCACCTGCACCAACTGTCACGGCCAGCCGTCACCGAACCACCGCGAAGGGGTGAAAGATGTGATGCGCTTTAATGAGCCGATGTACAACGTGGAGCAGCAGAACAGCGTCTGTATGTCCTGTCACCTACCTGAGCAGCTGCAAAAAGCGTTCTGGCCGCACGATGTCCACGTAACCAAAGTGGCGTGTGCCAGCTGTCACTCACTGCATCCGAAGCAAGACACGATGCAGACGCTGAGCGATAAAGGACGGATCAAGATTTGCGTCGATTGCCACAGCGATCAGCGTAACAATCCGAACTTTAACCCGGCGTCGGTACCGTTGCTTAAGGAGCATCCATGAGTTGCTCTCGTCGCCAGTTTATCACCGGCGTCGGCGCGCTGGTGGCAGTGAGCGGGACGGCGGGGCGCGTTGTGGCGAAGACGCTGAACATCAACGGCGTGCGTTACGGTATGGTACATGATGAGTCATTATGCATCGGCTGTACGGCCTGCATGGATGCTTGTCGCGAAGTCAACAACGTGCCGGAAGGCGTATCGCGTCTGACGATTATTCGCAGTGAGCCGCAAGGAACGTTTCCTGATGTGAAGTATCGCTTCTTCCGTCACTCGTGCCAGCACTGCGACCACGCTCCCTGCGTCGACGTCTGCCCGACGGGGGCATCGTATCGCGATGCCGCCAGCGGCATTGTGGATGTGAACCCGGACCTTTGCGTTGGCTGCCAGTACTGCATCGCCGCGTGTCCTTATCGCGTGCGCTTTATCCATCCGGTGAGCAAAACGGCGGATAAATGCGATTTCTGCCGGAAAACCAACCTGAAAGCGGGTAAACAGCCCGCCTGCGTTGAGTCATGCCCGACGAAGGCGCTGACGTTTGGTAATCTGGACGATCCTAACAGCGATATCTCCCGTTTGTTGCAGCAGAAAACCACCTACCGTTACAAGCTGGCGTTGGGTACAAAACCGAAGGTCTACCGCGTTCCCTTTAAATTTGGGGAGGTGAGCCAATGACATCCGCTTCTGCATTTCATTTTGAATCCCTGGTGTGGGACTGGCCCATTGCCATCTATCTGTTCCTGATTGGCATCTCAGCCGGACTGGTTACGCTGGCGATTCTGCTGCGTCGTTTCCATCCGGAGGCGGGTGGTTCGGACAGCACGCTGCTGCGCACTACGCTGGTGTTAGGCCCAGGGGCAATTATCCTCGGTCTGTTAATTCTGGTGTTCCACCTGACGCGTCCATGGACTTTCTGGAAACTCATGTTCCACTACAGCTTCACTTCGGTGATGTCGATGGGGGTCATGCTGTTCCAGTTGTACATGATGGTGCTGGTGCTGTGGCTGGCAAAAATCTTTGAAAAAGAGGTGATTGCTCTGCAACAGCGCTGGCTGCCGCGGTTAGGTATCGTGCAGAAAGTACTAACGCTGATCGCGTCGTTCCATCGTGCGCTTGAGACGTTAATGCTGGTGTTGGCGGTCCTGCTCGGGGCGTACACCGGCTTCCTGCTGTCGGCGCTGAAATCCTACCCGTTCCTGAATAACCCGATCCTGCCGGTGCTGTTCCTGTTCTCCGGGATCTCCTCCGGGGCAGCGGTGGCGCTGATCGCCATGGCGTTACGCCATCGTAGCAACCCTCACAGCACCGAAGCGCACTTTGTGCATCGCATGGAAGTCCCGGTGGTGTGGCTGGAGATCTTCCTGCTGGCGGCGTTCTTTGTTGGTCTGGCGCTGGGCGATGACGGCAAAATGCGCGCGCTGGCGGCGGCACTGGGCGGCGGTTTCTGGACCTGGTGGTTCTGGCTTGGCGTGGCTGGGCTTGGGCTGATACTACCGATGCTGCTAAAACCCTGGGCCAACCGCAGTTCGACGTTTCATGGCGTGCTGGCAGTCTGCGGCGCCAGCCTGACCGGCGTACTGCTGCTGCGCTTTTTTATACTCTATGCGGGTCAGCTAACCGTTGCGTAAGGTGATATCTGGACGTTCTCCTTCCTGAAGCCGGTTTTCTGGCGCTGTTATTAAGCCTCGGGGTCAACGTGTTGACCCCGCTTGCCGTGTTGGTGGGTGTCCGCCAGCGCTGGCAAGGGGTTATGCGCCTGGCAAGCGTGGGTGTGTGGGCGCAATTTGCCCTGCTGCTGCTGGCTTTTGCCATTCTGGTATTCTGCTTTTTGACCAGCGATTTTTCGGTGGTCTACGTTGCTCAACACAGCTATAGCCTGCTGCCGTGGGGATTAAAACTGGCGGCGGTGTGGGGCGGTCATGAAGGATCGCTGCTGCTGTGGGTGCTGTTTCTTTCCGGCTGGAGCGCGCTGTTTGCTCTTCGCTATCGGCGTGATACCGACGCGCTGTTTCCGCTGACGCTCAGCGTCCTTTCAATGATAACGGCCCTGCTGCTGCTGTTTGTGGTGGTATGGTCCGATCCGTTCGTGCGTATCTTCCCGCCAGCCATTGAAGGGCGCGACCTTAACCCGATGCTGCAACATCTCGGGTTAATCCTCCATCCACCGCTACTGTACCTGGGTTACGGTGGTTTGATGGTGGCGGCAGGCGTGGCGCTGGCCTCGCTGCTGCGCGGTGACTTTAATGCGCAAGGTGCCTGGGTGTGCTGGCGCTGGGCGTTGCCCGGCTGGTGTGCGCTGACGCTGGGGATTATCCTCGGCTCCTGGTGGGCCTATTGCGAGCTGGGCTGGGGCGGCTGGTGGTTCTGGGACCCGGTTGAAAATGCCTCCTTATTACCCTGGCTTTCCGCCAGTGCGTTGCTGCATAGCCTGTATATCACGCGCCAGCGCGGAATCTTCCGCCACTGGTCGCTGCTGCTGGCGATCGTCACGCTGATTTTATCGCTGCTGGGGACGCTGATTGTGCGTTCCGGCATTCTCGTTTCGGTGCATGCTTTTGCGCTGGATAACGTCCGCGCCGCGCCGCTGTTTGCGCTGTTTACCGTGTTGAGTCTGGCGTCACTCGGGCTATACGCCTGGCGGGGCCAGCAAGTCCGGCAGAATGCGCGTTTTGGCGGTTGGTCACGCGAGATGCTGATTCTGGTTGCGCTGCTGCTCTTTAGTGCGGTGCTGCTGATTGTGTTGATTGGCACGCTCTACCCGATGATTTACGGGCTGTTCGGCTGGGGACGGCTCTCCGTGGGCGCACCGTACTTTAACCGCGCTACGCTGCCTTTTGGCCTGCTGATGCTGCTGGTTATCGTGCTGGCAACGGTCAGAAGCCGTAAAGTGTCTTTCCGCATCCAGCTTCCGGCACTGTTGGCGCATGCCGGGGTGCTGGTGTTTGCGGCGGGGATCGTCTTTTCCAGCGGTAGTCGTCAGGAGATAAGCCTGAACCTGAGCCCTGGGCAGCAGGTTGAACTGGCGGGTTACATTTTCCGTTTTGAGCGTCTCGACCTGGAAGCCAAAGGTAATTACACCAGTGAAAAAGCGCAGATCACGCTGTGGCACAATGAGAAACGTATTGGCAGCCTGCAACCTGAAAGGCGCTTCTATGCCGCGCGTCGTCAACAGATGATGGAACCGGGTATCCGCTGGAACCTGATGCATGACTGGTACGCGGTAATCGGCGAAAAAACCGGACCAGACCGTTATGCCATGCGCTTGTACGTGCAGACCGGCGTGCGCTGGATTTGGGGTGGGGGACTGTTAATGGTCTTTGGCGCGCTGCTGAGCGGATGGCGAGGGAGAAAGCGCGATGCGTAAATTAATTACAACGTTGCCGGATGGCGGCGTAAACAACTTATCCGGCCTACAGGTAGCGCGAACCGTAGGCCGGATAAGCGCAGCGCCATCCGGCAAAAAGTTTTTACTCTTAACGCTCGTCCTGTTTTTCATCACTTTCGCTACACATGCCCAGGTTGTGGACACATGGACGTTTGCCAACCCGCAACAGCAGGAACAAGCGCTGTCTATTGCCAGCCAGCTTCGCTGCCCACAGTGTCAAAACCAAAACTTGCTGGAATCCAATGCGCCGGTAGCGGTCAGTATGCGCCATCAGGTTTATAGCATGGTGGCTGAAGGCAAAAGCGAAGCGGAAATCACCGCCTGGATGACCGAGCGTTATGGTGATTTCGTGCGCTACAACCCGCCGTTGAATGAGCAAACGTTGCTGCTGTGGGCGTTGCCGTGCCTGTTGTTATTGCTGGTTGGTGTGGTGGTCTGGCGAGTGAGAAGACGTCAGCATACGGAGGAAGGTGAACAATGAGCCAGTGCGAACCGCCGTTACGCCCAATGCCTGTGAAGCGACTGACCGCTGCGGCGGTGCTGATGGTTGTGGCCTGCATTGGAGGTTACCTGTTGACGCCGAAATGGCAGGCGGTTCGTCAGGAGCAGACGCGACTGGCGGACCCTTTACATGCTTTCTCCGATGAAAACATTCAGGAAAAACAGTTGCTTTTGCTGCAATCGCAGATTCGCGCCAATCCACAGGACAGCGTGAAATGGGCGCAACTCGGGGAGTACTATCTTTGGCAAAACGCCTATCATAATGCGCTGCTGGCCTACGAGCAGGCGCTGCGTGTCGGCGGTGAAAATGCTGAGATCTATTCAGCGATGGCAACGGTATTGTATTACCAGGCCGGGCAACATATGACGCCGCCCACTCGCGAGATGATTGATAAGGCTCTGGCGCTGGACCCGGCAGAAGTCACTGCGCTGATGCTGTTAGCTTCCGATGCGTTTATGCAGGCAGACTACGCTCAGGCTATCTCAGTGTGGCAAAAGGTTATGGATTTAAACTCGCCGAGGGTGAATCGGGCACAGCTCATTGACTCTATTAATATGGCGAAGTTGTTGCAGAATCGGCAAAAATAAATTTGTTTTATTTGTGATTTATATCATTTTGCCTGTTTAAAAAACAGGCGAACGAACAAGCGAGCAAAAAAAACTCATATCCTGACTTCTTCATTTTTGATCATATTAAAATTCTTTTATAACAAAAAGTTATTCATCATTACCCCGATAAAATTGCATTTTTATGCAAATAATCAGCGAAAGGCCCTGTTCTCAGAGGGTTGCGCTGAATGCCATGCAGATGATAATGATAATAAGCGTTAAAAAACTCCATAAACGAACGCAACACAAATCATACCCTTTCAGTATGTACTATTCCCACGCGCTGCATGTGGAATAGCGCTCCATCGAGGAAGTCCGTTGTTATGAAAAATTTGAAAGTCAGCCTGGCATGGCAGATTCTAATCGCTATGGTGCTGGGCATTCTGCTAGGGAGTTACCTGCATTACCATAGTGACAGCCGTGAATGGCTGATTGTAAACCTGCTGTCTCCGGCGGGCGATATCTTTATCCACCTGATCAAAATGATCGTCGTACCGATTGTTATCTCTACGTTGATTGTCGGTATCGCCGGGGTGGGCGATGCCAAACAGCTGGGCCGTATTGGCGCCAAAACGATTATCTATTTCGAAGTGATCACCACCGTGGCGATTATCCTTGGTATCACGCTGGCGAATGTGTTCCAGCCCGGTACCGGGGTTGATATGTCGCAGCTGGCAACCGTCGATATTTCGAAATATCAGAGCACCACCGCAGAAGTACAGAGCCACGCGCATGGCCTGATGGGCACGATTTTGTCACTGGTGCCGACCAACATCGTCGCGTCGATGGCAAAAGGCGACATGCTGCCGATTATCTTCTTCTCGGTACTGTTCGGTTTAGGTCTGTCTTCTCTGCCGGCAACTCACCGCGAGCCGCTGGTAACAGTATTCCGCTCTATCTCCGAAACCATGTTTAAAGTGACGCACATGGTGATGCGTTACGCGCCAGTCGGGGTTTTTGCGCTGATCGCTGTTACCGTCGCGAACTTCGGTTTTGCCTCCCTGTGGCCGCTGGCGAAGCTGGTGCTGTTGGTGCATTTCGCCATCCTGTTCTTCGCACTGGTGGTGCTGGGGATCGTCGCGCGCATCTGCGGTTTGAGCATCTGGATCCTGATCCGCATTCTGAAAGACGAGCTGATTCTGGCCTACTCGACCGCCAGTTCCGAGAGCGTGCTGCCGCGTATTATCGAGAAGATGGAAGCCTACGGCGCACCGGCGTCAATCACCAGCTTTGTGGTGCCGACCGGTTACTCATTCAACCTTGATGGTTCAACGCTGTACCAGAGTATCGCCGCTATCTTTATTGCTCAGTTGTACGGTATCGATCTGTCGCTGTGGCAGGAAATCGTGCTGGTGCTGACGCTGATGGTGACCTCGAAAGGGATTGCGGGCGTGCCGGGCGTATCTTTTGTGGTGCTGCTGGCAACGCTCGGCAGCGTTGGGATCCCGCTGGAAGGTCTGGCGTTTATTGCCGGTGTTGACCGTATCCTCGATATGGCGCGTACTGCGCTGAACGTGGTGGGTAATGCGCTGGCCGTGCTGGTTATCGCCAAGTGGGAACATAAATTTGACCGCAAGAAAGCGCTGGCCTATGAGCGCGACGTGCTGGGTAAATTTGATAAGACCGCCTCGTAGGCCGGATAAGGCAACGCCGCCATCCGGCAACCTGCTCCGGGTTGCCTGATGGCGCTACGCTTATCAGGCCTACAACGACTACGTTCATCCGGCAATGCAAACTATTACCCGTTGGTTAACTTATCAAACTCTTCGCAGCCGGTATCGAATCCTTCCATACAGCTCAGATTCAACCAGTGCAGCGCTTTCTGTTTATTCTTCTCGATAAAACCCTGCTCGCCGTTTAAGAACATCATCCCGGCCCAGTATTCGGAATAACCGGTGCGGGAAATGGCTGAACTACGCTTGAAATACCACGTCGCTTTCTCATCGTCAGCAGGAATGCCTACGCCGTTGGCGTAAATCAGCCCGAGCAGCATTTGCGCGTCGACGGCGGAGTCATTCTCCAGATCCTCGGAGGCGTTTTGCAGCAAGGTAATGGCTTTGGGGTAATCGGTGCGGCCTGCCTGGGTGTTCACCAGAATACGCGCCAGCGTAATTTCCCCAGCCTTACTGCCCGCCTGCGTCGCTTTTTCCGCCAGCGTTTTGGCCTGAGGGTAATCCAGACTGACCGGGTTGGTTATCTTAATCTGCGCCAACAAAGCATATGCATCCGCATCACCGTTGTCGGCGGCTTTTTGCGCCCAGTATTCGGCTTTACTCAAATCGCCTGAACTGAACCAGGTATCGGCGAGGAAATACTGTGCGCGTCGGTCACCTGCCTCTGCTGCCTGTAAATACTGGCTTCCTGGCTCAGTATCACTGGCATGGGCAAAGAATGTCACGAGGAACATCAATGCAAGAAGTTGTTTCATTTTGAGTTTTATTTAGGGTACGGAATGAACAGTATAAAGAGATCGTATGGATAAAAAAACAGCCTCCGGGCGGAGGCTGTTGCAGAACAGGTACGTAAACGGACTAACCCATCGCGCTTTCGCGCAGGCTGGCTTTCAGCTTGGTGTACTCATCAATAACATACTGCTCGGCAGCGCGCTGATCGGCAATGCGTTCAACGTTAACGGCACAGTATTTGTACTCCGGCGTTTTGGTAATCGGGCTTAAGTTCTCGGTTACCAGTTCATTACATGCCCCAATCCACCACTGGTAGGTCATGTAAATCGCACCTTTGTTTGGACGATCGCTGACTGCCGCGCGGGTAATAACCCGGCCTTTACGTGAGTTAACCCACACCAGATCTTCATCCTGAATACCCAGACGCTCTGCGTCAGCGGTGTTGATCTGGGCATAACCAGGCTCATCCGCCAGCGCGGCCAGCGCCGCACAGTTACCGGTCATCGAACGGCAAGAGTAGTGGCCGACTTCACGCACCGTCGACAGTACCATCGGGTACTCTGGGGTGAGTTTGTCGATTGGCGCTACCCAGTCGCAGGTGAAGAACTGCGCCAGGCCGTTCGGGGTGTCAAATTTCTCTTTGAAGAGGTAAGACGTACCCTGGTCGGCATCTGAGGTGTCGCGGCAAGGCCACTGGATATAGCCCAGTTCGCCCATTTTCTCGTAAGTGGCACCGTAGAAATCCGGGCACAGATGACGCAACTCGTCCCAGATTTCCTGGGTGTTGTTGTAGTGCATCGGGTAGCCCATACGGGTGGCGATTTCACTGATAATCTGCCAGTCCGTTTTCAGATCCCACTTCGGCTCAACGGCTTTAAAGAAGCGCTGAAAGCCACGGTCAGCCGCAGAGAAGACGCCTTCATGCTCGCCCCATGACGTAGACGGTAAAATAACGTCTGCGGCAGCGGCGGTTTTGGTCATGAAGATATCCTGCACGATGACCAGTTCCAGATCCTCAAAGCCTTTGCGCACTGCGGAGAGCTCAGCATCGGTCTGTAATGGATCTTCACCCATAATGTACGCCGCGCGCACTTCGCCATGCGCCGCACGGTGCGGCAGTTCGCTGATGCGATAGCCGGTATGTGCAGGCAGGCTTTCCACGCCCCAGGCTTTAGCGAACTTCTCGCGGTTTTCCGGGAACTTAACGTACTGATAGCCCGGATAGGTATCCGGCAGCGCGCCCATGTCGCAGGCGCCTTGAACGTTGTTCTGGCCACGAACCGGGTTAACGCCCACGCTTGGCTTACCGAGGTTACCGGTCAGCATCGCGAGGCTGGTCAGTGAACGCACGGTTTCCACACCCTGATAGAACTGGGTCACACCCATGCCCCACAGAATTGCCGCGCTTTTCGCCGTGGCGTACATACGTGCAGCCTGACGAATATCGTGCGCGCTAACGCCCGTGATATCTTCGACAGACTCCGGCGTATAGCCTTCGACAATCTTGCTGTACTCTTCGAATCCTTCCGTACGGGAGGCGACGAACGCCTGGTCGTACAGTTTTTCTTCGATGATGACATGCCCCATGGCGTTGAGCAGCGCGATGTTCGAGCCGTTTTTCAACGCGATGTGCATGTCGGCAATACGCGCGGTTTCAATTTTGCGCGGATCGCAGACGATAATTTTCGCCCCGTTACGTTTAGCGTTAATTACGTGATTCGCCACGATCGGGTGGGAATCCGCCGGGTTATACCCGAAGATGAACACTAAATCCGTGTTATCAATTTCATTGATAGCATTACTCATTGCGCCGTTACCGACCGATTGGTGCAGACCTGCAACCGAAGGGCCGTGTCAGACGCGAGCGCAGCAGTCAACGTTATTGGTACCAATAACGGCGCGCGCGAATTTTTGCATTACATAGTTGGTTTCGTTACCTGTACCGCGAGATGAACCGGTCGTCTGAATAGCGTCCGGGCCGTACTTCGCTTTGATGGCGCTCAGGCGATCGGCGACGTAATTCAGCGCTTCATCCCAGGAAACAGATTCCAGTTTGCCGCCACGCTGGCGACGGATCATTGGGGTTTTCAGACGAGGGGTCAGGATCTGGGTATCATTAATAAAATCCCAGCCATAGTAGCCCTTCAGACACAGGGTACCCTGGTTGGTTTTCCCCTGCGCCGCCTCAGCCCGGACGATTTTGCCGTTATCGACCACCAGGTTGATTTTGCAACCTGATGCGCAATATGGGCAAACCGTGACGACTTTTTTCATCGGTCTCGCTCCAGTTAATCAAATCGCGCATACGCGCTTGTCGCTTTGCTTATGCATCTTTTATGCCATGTTTTTTTCAGGGGCATTAGTCGATATTACGGGCGATTTTTGGTCAAAACTCTGACGAAAAACAGGCTGTCGTCATATTTGACGTGACGAATCTCCAATACGTGACGGTCCGGCAGTGTGACCGAGGTTATGTTTCCCGCACAACCTTGTGCCTTATCGCTGTCACTCTGTGCAGAATCAATCACACTCATTTAAGTTGGCCAGAAATGGGGAAAAACAATGAAGCCAGCCATACTGGTTGTGGATGATGACGAGGCTGTCTGCACGCTATTACAGGACGTGCTGAGCGAGCACGTCTTTGCAGTGAGCGCGTGCCATAGCGGACAGGAGGCGCTGCGCTGCATTGAGACTCAGCCGGATATCGCTCTGGTATTGCTGGACATGATGTTGCCCGATATCAACGGTCTGATGGTGTTGCAGCAGGTGCAAAAGATGAGGCCCGGATTACCGGTAGTCATGCTGACGGGCTTAGGCAGCGAGTCGGATGTGGTTGTCGGGCTGGAAATGGGCGCTGATGACTATATCGGTAAACCATTCAATGCGCGGGTGCTGGTGGCGCGGGTAAAGGCGGTGCTCAGGCGCGTCGGCGTGTTAACGGCGGAAAGCGGCGGCCCGCAAACCACGGGGCTTTCTTTTAATGGCTGGCATCTCGATACCGCCGGTTGCCAGTTACATAACCCTCAACAACTGAAGGTGGAGCTGACGCAGGGCGAATACAGCCTGCTGCTGGCACTGGCGCAGAACGCTCGTCGGGTGCTCAGCCGTGAGCAATTGCTGGAACTGACGCGCAGCGACAGCGTTGAGGTGTTTGACCGCACCATTGACGTGTTAATCATGCGGCTGCGGCGCAAAATAGAGAACAACCCGCACCAGCCAATGCTGATCAAAACCCTGCGCGGGCTGGGCTATGTGTTTGCCGCCGATGTGCAGCATCACGATAAAGCGGCGTGATCGTGCGCAGTTGCCGGATGCGGCGTAAACGCCTTATCCGGCCTACAAAAGCGATAACGACCCCGTAGGCCTGATAAGCGTAGCGCATCAGGCGTCAGCCATTTCTGCTTTCAACTCTGCCAGCGTTTTCGCGCCATCTATCGCGTTAGCGCACAGCAAGCTTGCCCGCGCACAGGCGTGCGCCAGTCTGATGCTGTCTGCCAGCGACCAGCGCTCATGACAGCCATACAGAAATCCGGCGCAAAACGCATCTCCTGCGCCGACGCTACCGACAATCTCTTCTTGCGCCAGTAACTGTGACGGTATCCAGACGCCCGGCAGATCCGGCGCTTCACCCCAGGCACCTTCCGGACAGTGGATCACCACCCGCTGGCGCACGCCTGCATCCAGCAGTTCGCGCGCGGCGGTAGCGATATGGGGAATATGCAGCTCGCCGTTGGTCTGGCGAATCTCCAGCCCGCTGAACTCCCCGGCCTCCAGCTCGTTAATCACCAGATAGTCGAGATGGCGCAGGGCCGGCATCACCAGTGGTTGGTAGCGCGGGTCGCCCTTACGCGAGACCAGATCCAGGGACGTTTCAAAGCCGTTGTCGCGCATTTGCGCCAGCAGCCGTGCGCTACGCGTCCCGTACTCCTCATCCGGCATGTCCAGACTGTCGAGCAGCAGCAGATAGCCAAGATGGAAGATTTTCATCGAGGTATCCAGTTGCTCAAAGGCGGGTAAATCCAGTAGTCGATTGGCGCCGGGCGAGTGAAAAAAGGTTCGCTGCCCGCTGGGGTCGGTCATCACCTGCGACATCGACGTGGGGGCGAATGTGGTGCGCTGCACATGCTGGCGATTAACGTGATACTGCTCCAGCATCGCCATGATGTAGTCGCCGTCGCTGTCCTGACCGATTAACCCCACCGCCTGCAGCGGCAGCCCAGTGTGCATTTTTGCCAGCGTCAGCAGCACGTTCAGCGGCGCACCACCCGTGGCGCGTTCGCTTCGAGTGATTTCCGCCAGCCAGCCGCGTTCCGGCCATTGCACAATTTGATGGACATGATCGACCAGCATGTTGCCTGCGGCGATAACGCCTTTGCGTTCCATCAGACCTGCCCCGCGCTGCCAAAAATGCGCATTTGTTCTGAAACGGTATCGGTAATGGCCTCTTCAATAGCCAGCAGCAGTTCGGCAAACTCGTCGTACAGCGGCTGCCGATTGGCCATCCGTGACTCTACCGCTGTCAGCGCCGCCTGCGACATGCCGGTGTAGAAGTTGATTTTGTGAATACCGAGTTCAATTGCGCGCTTGAAATCGTTATCGCTGATGCCTGAACCGCCGTGCAGTACCAGCGGGATCGCCGCCTGCTGGCGAATAGCGTCCAGACGCGGGAAGTCGAGTTCCGGTTCGCCTTTATATTTGCCGTGCGCATTGCCAATGGCGACCGCCAGCGCGTCAATCCCGGTTCTGTCGACGAAATCACGCGCCATCATCGGGTCGGTAAACAACGACTCGTCAGCATGACCGTACAGCGCGCCGCCCTCATCACCGCCCACCGCACCCAGTTCGGCTTCCACCGAGACGCCGACGGCATGACACATCTTCACCACTTCGCGGGTCTGGCGGATATTTTCTTCATACTCCAGCGTGGAACCATCGAACATCACTGAACTGAAACCTAAGCGTAGCGCCCGCACCACTGACTCAAAGTGCAGGCCGTGGTCAAGGTTCAGCACCACCGGAATGTCGTGCCTGGCGGCTTCGAATTTGACCGCTTCGACCAGAGAATCCAGCGAGATGTATTTAAAATGCACCTCGGCGATGTTGATGATAAACGGCGAACGTTCCTGTTTAGCCGCGGCAAACAGGGCGCGCAGGAAATGCGAGTCCAGAACGTTAAATGCGCCTAATGCATAGCGGTGCTCACGGGCATGGGCGAGGCCATCGGCGAGAGATATCAACGGCATAATGCGCTCCTTGGTTAGCGGAACAGGCGATATTCGTTACACAGCACCAGCTGCGCCGGTTCATCTTCTTCAATGTCGTTATAGCGGGTGATAGGTTGCAGAAAATGGTTATCGTGGTCGTCGTCATTAATAGATGAGACTTCGCCAACCAGCACGTCGCCAAAACCTTTTTCCGCCCAGAAGCTGTGATACAGGCCCGGCGGCAGGCAGATGCTCTCACCCGGCGTCAGGCGCAGTTGGCTGCCCGCGGCATGGGTTTGCCGACAGCCGTCAATCACCACGTTCACGTCGCTGTCCTCCGTTTGCTCCCGCAGCCCCGCATTCCACAGTTCCACTATTAAATTACCGCCGCCACGATTGATAATGTCTTCGCGTTTGCGCCAGTGAAAATGCATCGGCGTGACCTGCGCCTCGCGAACATGCATGATTTTCTCGGCGTAGCATTTCTCGTAAGGCATACCTTTCGGCGAGCCATTACGCAGGGTGAACAGCGTTAACCCTTGCGCGGCGAAATTGTTGCCGCCAAAGGCGGTGACATCCCAACCGAGCTTAAGGTCGAAAACTTCGCTCCAGGCAGAGGCATCAAGCTTGCGCCATTGGGTCGGCGGGAAACTGGCGAAAGGGGGGAGGTGCACGTCGTGCAGAGAAAAAAACTGGCGCGTGTGGCCAAGGATTTCGTTTATTGCGGAGCGTTTCATCGCAGAATTCTCCTTAGAATAATGCCGGATGGCGCTGCGCTTATCCGGCCTACAAATTCATACCGATCTTGTAGGCCGGAGAAGGCATTTTTACCGCTATCCGACGTTGCTGTGGCGGGTTATTTCACCGTCCAACCTTTATAATTGGCAACGTTGTTTTTATCGATCATTGTCACCGGGATCAGCACGGGCTCTTTTGGGGCGGGTTTCCCCTGCAGTATGTCATAGCCGATTTCGACCGCTTTGGCAGCCATCACCTGCGGATCTTGTGCCGGCGTCGCCACAAATAATGAGTTTTCGCGCTTCAGCGCCTCTTCACCGTCTGGCGATCCGTCGACGCCGACAATAAAGAATTCGTTACGCTGCGCCTGTTTTGCCGCCAGATCGGCACCGATCGCCGTGGGATCGTTAATGGCGAATACACCGTCGATCTTCGGATTTGCCGCCAGCAGCGCGGTCATGATCTCCAGCCCGCCCTCGCGGCTGCCTTTGGCGTTTTGGTTATACGACAGCACCTTGATGTCCGGATGGCGTTTGAACTCGGTCTGGCAGCCTTCCACACGGTTCTGGACGGCGGAAACCGGCGGTCCGTTGATGATGACGACGTTGCCTTTCCCTTTCAGACGGTCGGTAATGTATTTGCAGGCCATTTCACCCGCCTGAGTGTTATCGGAGGTGATGGTCGCGTCTGCGCCTTCCGCCGCCACGTCAACGGCCACCACCACAATCCCGGCGTCTTTCGCGCGTTTTACCGCCGGACCGATGCCTTTGGAGTCCGCGGCGTTAAGGATAATCATGTCGACTTTGGCGGCAATAAAGTTGTCGATTTGCGACACCTGTTGCCCCAGATCGTAGCCGCTGGAGACCAGCGTCACTTTGACGCTATCACCCGCCAGTTTACGTGCCTCCAGCTCCGCGCCTTTGGTTATTTGCACGAAGAATGGGTTCGCCAGGTCGCCCACCGTAACGCCGATCGATTTCAGTTCTTTTGCCTGCACAAACGGAGCTGCAGCAAGCAGTGCGCCAGCACAGAGCGCGGTCACTAATGGCTTCAAACGCATACTCGTTTCCTCACGTAGGGTATTGTTGTTATCGGCCGGACAAAGCGATTACGCCGCCATCCGGCAAGCTTGTCTATGCACTTTGATGGTGTCGGGTACGGTATTTGTCGATCAGCACCGCTATGATGATCACCGCCCCTTTGATCACCAGTTGCCAGAAATAGGAGACGCCCATTAGCGTCATGCCGTTATTGAGCGTGGCGATGATCAGCGCCCCCACCAGCGTGCCGGTGATGGTGCCGATCCCGCCGACGAAGCTGGTGCCGCCGAGGATCACCGCCGCGATGGCGTCCAGCTCGTAACCCATACCTAAGTTGCCGTTGGCGCTGTACAGTCGCGAGGCGCTCATCACCCCACCCAGGCCTGAAAGCAAACCGCTGATGCCGTAAACGAACAGCAGCACCAGCCACACTTTGATCCCGGTTAAGCGTGCGGCCTGCATGTTGCCGCCGACCGCGTAGATATGAACGCCGAGCGTAGTGCGGCGCAGAATAAACCAGCACACCACCACCACCGCCAGCGCAATGACTACCAGCCACGGAACCGGGCCGAGATAGTTGTTGCCGATCCACTCAAAGCTGATGTTGGAGTTAATCACCGTGGTGCCATCGGCCAACAGATAGGCCGCGCCGCGCAGAGCTGTATAGGTTCCAAGCGTGACGATAAACGGCGGCAGCCCGGCAAAAGCCACCAGCGCACCGTTAAACAGCCCCAGCACCAGGCCGAGCATCAGCGCCGCCGGAATCGACAGCATGGCAAACTCAGGAATAAGAGAAACGACCATCGCCGCTACGGCGGTGGTGCCGAGAATCGAGCCAACTGAGAGATCGATCCCGCCGGTCAAAATGATAAAGGTCATGCCAGCCGCCAGCACGATATTGATCGAGGCCTGGCGGGTAATATTCAGCAGATTGCTCTCGGTGAAAAAATTGGGCGCAATAAAACCAAATACCGCCACAATCAGGATCAAAATCGGTAAGATGCCGACCGTTTGCATCAGATCGCTCATCAGCATCTTTTTTGCGGTGGTGGATTTCGCCACCTGCTGGGGAGTGGTTGGATTATTCATGGGGCACCGCCTGATGATGGGAGTCGTTCACGCCGGTCGCCAGCGTCATAATATTTTCCTGGGTAATACTTTGTCCGTTCAGCTCGCCGGCAATGCTGCCTTCGCGCATGACGTACACGCGATCGCTCATGCCAACGACTTCCGGCAATTCGCTGGAGATCATCAGGATCGCCACGCCTTTGCGCGCCATGTCGTTCATGATCCGGTAGATCTCGCTTTTCGCGCCAACGTCTACCCCGCGCGTGGGTTCATCGAGGATCAAAATGCGTGGGCCGATCGCCACCCAGCGTGAGATCAATAATTTTTGCTGATTGCCGCCGGACAGCCCACCTGCGCGTACCTGCGCGTGCGGCACGCGAATGTTGAGCAGTTTGATAGCGTCATCGGAAATGGCCTGCGCCTTTTTGCGATCGAGCATGCCCCAGTTGGCATCGCGCTCCAGCGTCGCCATGGTGATGTTCTCTGCTGCCGCCAGTTCTAAAAACAGCCCCTGTTCTTTGCGGTTCTCGGTCAGAAAGCCGATGCCGTGATCAATCGCTTCGCGCGGGGAGTGGATCACCACCGGTTCACCGTCTACTTCAATCATGCCGCCGATGGCTTTACGCACGCCAAAAATCAGCTGCGCCAGTTCAGAACGCCCGGCGCCAACTAACCCGGCGAGGCCGACGATCTCCCCGGAGCGTACCAACAAGCTGCACGGCTGGACTTTATGACCGTCGGTCAGGTGGTGGACGTTGAGGCGCGCTTTACCTAAGGGAATATCGCGCTCTTTGTTGAACAGATCGCTTAGCGGACGGCCCACCATCATGCGCACCAGCTCCGCGGCGTTGAGCTTGTCGCGGGTCAGGCTACCGACGTATTGCCCGTCGCGCAGGACGCTGACGCGATCGGAGAGTTCGTACACTTCCGCCATGCGGTGGCTGATGTAGATAATCGCCATCCCCTCATCGCGCAGGCGCATGATCAGTTCAAACAGACGGTGGGTTTCACGTGACGAGAGGGCGGCGGTGGGTTCATCCATCACCAGAATGCGGCTGTTACGGTGCAGAGCGCGGGCGATTTCCACCTGCTGCTGTTCGGCGATGGTCAACGTCATCACGCGATCGCTGGCCTTAAACTGGGCGCCGAGTCGGTCGATGACTTTCTGCGACTGCAGCACCATCTCTTTACGCTGGACCAGACCGCCGCGCGACAGCTCGCTGCCAAGAAAGATATTTTCCGCCACCGTCAGGTTGGGCGCCAGCTGCATCTCCTGGTAAATCAGCGTGATGCCCGCGCTGAGCGCATCTTTTGGCCCACGAATGTGGAACGGCTGACCGTCAATCAGGATCTCGCCGCTGGTGGCGGTATAGGCACCCGCGAGGATCTTCATCAGGGTGCTTTTCCCCGCGCCATTCTCGCCCATCAGGGCATGAATCTCACCCGGCCAGACGGTTAAATCGACCCCTTTCAGCGCGTAAAATTTGCCAAACGCTTTGGCAATGTTGCGCATCTCCAGAACCGGTGTCCTGCTCATAGCGGATCTCCTGTGGGGTGGCCGATATCAGCAGTCCATCACAGGAATGTAAATGCAAAATGTCAGAAGCCGTTCATATTTGTCATATTGCGATTTTTCTTCACGGAGCGTGATATGCCGCAACCGGGACGTCACTTTTTCGCCAGTGCGCGCGGACGATTGCTGTTCTTCAATCTGCTGGTGGTGGCGGTCACGCTGATGGTGAGCGGCGTGGCGGTGCTGGGCTTTCAGCATGCCAGCCAGATCCAGGAGCAGGTGCAGCAGCAAACTGTCGATGACATGACCGGCAGCATGAACCTGGCGCGCGATACGGCCAATGTGGCGACGGCGGCGGTGCGGCTCTCGCAGGTGGTCGGTGCGCTGGAATACAAAGGTGAAGCGGAGCGGTTGCAGGAGACCCAGCGGGCGCTGAAGCAGTCGCTGCAACAACTGGCTACCGCGCCGCTGGCTCAGCAGGAGCCGGTGCTGGTCGAGCGTATTATCCAGCGCAGCAATGAACTACAAAGCAGCGTAGAAGGGATGTTGCAGCGCGGACAGCGGCGGCATCTGGAACGTAACGCGCTGCTCAGTTCGCTGTATCAGAATCAAAGCTATTTGCGTCATCTGCAAACGCTTACCGGCGCGCAGGATGACATGCTGCTGGGGCAAATAGACCGCTTGATCGTTGCCGCCATTGAGACTCCCACGCCGCGATCGGTGGTGAAACAACTCGACAGCGTGATGACCGCGCTGCCTTTACATCACTCCAGCCCGTTGATAAGCAGAATCCTCAACGATTTCAATCAGGAACTGCATAAGCTGGAGCCGCTTTCTTCCGCGCTGGAGCAGAGCGATCTGGCGATCAATTGGTATATGTTTCATATCAAAGCGCTGGTGGCGATCCTTAATAGCGATATCAATCAATATGCCTCGCAGGTGGCGCTGATTTCTGAGCAGCGGGTGGCGCAAAGCCATCAGGAACTGCAATCCGGCGCGTTGTTTATTATGGTGTTTGCGTTGCTGGCCGTAGTGATTACCGGTTTTGCCGGTTGGTATATCTATCGTAATCTCGGCTCTAACCTGACGGCAATTTCGCAGGCGATGACCCGGTTGGCGCACGGCGAATCGGACGTCAGCGTGCCGGCCCTGCAGCGGCGCGATGAGCTGGGCGAACTGGCCCGTGCTTTTAGCGTCTTTGCCCGGAATACGGCGTCGCTGGAGCACACAACCCGATTACTCAAAGAAAAAACCAGCCAGATGGAAATCGACCGCACCGAGCGCCAGGAACTGGAAGAGGCGCTGCTGCACAGCCAAAAGCTGAAGGCGGTGGGGCAACTGACGGGCGGATTAGCGCATGATTTCAATAACCTGCTGGCGGTTATTATTGGCAGTCTGGATCTGGTGAATCCGGAGTCGCCCGATGCGCCACGGGTAAATCGGGCGCTAAAAGCCGCCGAGCGCGGGGCGCTGCTTACCCAGCGACTGCTGGCCTTTTCGCGCAAACAGTCGTTGCACCCTCATGCGGTGGAGCTGAAAACGCTGCTGGAAAATCTGGGCGAACTGATGCGCCACTCTCTTCCGGCCACGTTGACGCTGGAGATTGAAGCCCAGTCTCCCGCCTGGCCCGCGTGGATTGACGTCAGCCAACTGGAAAACGCCATTATCAATCTGGTGATGAACGCCCGTGACGCCATGGATGGGCAGGCGGGCACGATTAAAATCCGTACCTGGAACCAGCGGGTCACGCGCAGCGATGGGCGTAAGCAGGATATGGTGATGCTGGAGGTGGCCGACCAGGGTAGCGGGATGTCGCAGGAGGTGAAAGCTCAGGTCTTTGAGCCGTTTTTCACCACCAAACAGACCGGCAGCGGCAGCGGGCTGGGGTTATCAATGGTCTACGGCTTTGTACGTCAGTCCGGCGGGCGCGTGGAGATTGAAAGCGCGCCGGGGCAGGGAACGACGGTCAGGTTGCAGCTTCCTCGCGCCGTAGTGCCGGTGCAGGCTCAGGCAGAACCGGTGGCGGTACATGCGGCGAACAGCGGTGAAAAACTGGTGCTGGTGCTTGAGGACGAGGCTGATGTGCGCCAGACGTTGTGTGAGCAATTACACCTGCTGGGCTACCTGACATTAGAAGCCGCCAACGGGGAACAGGCGATGCACATGCTGGCGGCTTCATCCGAGATTGATATTTTTATCAGCGACGTCATGCTGCCCGGTGGTTTAAGCGGCGTGGATGTGGTTAATCATGCTCAGGCACATTATCCGCAGCTGAACATCCTGCTGATGAGCGGTCAGGATTTGCGTCCGGCCAATAACCCAGCGCTGCCGGATGTGGCGTTATTGCGTAAACCCTTTACCCGGACAGAACTGGCGCAGGCGCTGCGGCATTCGCGTAATTGAGATTCCTCCGCTACCCGTGCAAATACGCTTTGATTACCGTGGGGCGAGTTTCTTGATGAGGCTGGTTTTATGCAACGCTCCGCGACATTCCTTCTTTTTAGTTTGCTAATGCTGACCACCGTATCGGCACAGGCGGATATTATCGATGACGCCATTGGTAATATTCAGCAGGCGATTAACGACGCATACAAACCGGACAACGGGCGGGATTATGATGATTCGCGTGATGAAAGCTGGCAGCGCCAGATGAGTGACGACCGGCGCAGGCAATATGACAATCGCCGCCGCCAGTTTGAAGATCGACGTCGCCAACTGGATGACCGTCAGCGCCAGCTCGATCAAGAACGGCGTCAGTTAGAAGACGAAGAGCGCAGAATGGAAGAAGATTACGATCGTTAGCGGTAACGATTTAAATTTATGAGTATTTTATCTTTCTGGCACGGATTATCCTGCACGCCCAACAGCTCGCCATTTTATGTTAATTAATGCACTTGAGCACAGTGCATGTATGCACTACAATCTCTCTATGCTTATGGAAAAGGTGCTGGCAATGGAATGTCTAAATCATTAAATATCAGAAATTTTCGGGATACATGGCTTGAAGATTTTTTTGAACGGGCGACATCGCACAGAAAAATACCTGCGGATATTCACACTGCATTAGCCAGAAAGCTGGATATCATTAATGCGGCTGTTTCGCATCGGGATTTGCGCTCGCCACCCGGTAACAGATATGAAGAGTTAACCGGAAAGTTACAGGAATATTCTTCAATCAGAGTAAACAAGCAGTACCGATTAATATTTAAATGGATTAATGGTAAGGCCGAAGATGTGTACTTAGATCCACATATCTATTAGAGAAAACGTAAGGTAACGATATGAAACAGGCATCCAGAAAACCAACGACTGTGGGTGATATCCTGCAATATGAATACCTGGAACCGCTTGATCTGAAAATCAACGATCTGGCTGAAATTCTGCATGTTCACCGTAATACAGTGAGCGCACTAGTCAACAATAATCGCAAATTAACAACGGATATGGCGTTTCGTTTGGCAAAAGCGTTCGATACCTCCGTTGATTTCTGGCGTAACCTACAGGCGGCGGTTGACCTGTGGGAAGTTGAAAATGATATGCGGGCGCAAGAAGAACTGAACCGTATTATGTCTGTTAAAGACTTTGTCGCGCAGCGAAATGTCGCCACTAAGAAAGTCGCCTGATAGGCTGCTTATAGGCCGGAGCAGGTGTTTCACCGCGTCCGGCAAATCTCGCTAATCCAGCACAATCTCCATCCCATCATATCCTGCTTCGATGCCTGCCGGCAGCGGATTTTCCATTAACCACTGGTCGAACTGGTGGCTGATATGCGTCAGGATCACCCTTGGACAGCGCATAACCTCGTTCAGCGCGATGACGGTATTGAGATCGCAATGATTGCGCGGCGGCTCGGCGCGCGGGGCATGGCTGCAGTCGATGATAATCACCTGCGGTGGGTTATTGTGGAGAAACTTCAGCGTCTTATCGGGAAGCCCGGCGGTGTCGGAGAGCCACGCCACGCGGCTGTGCGCGGTCTCGAACAGATAGCCAAACGTTAGTTTTGAATGGTTGAGCGGCAGCGGCGTCACCTGCAACCCTTGCAGCTCAAACACCACGAACGGCGCGACGGTATGGCTAAAATCGAGAATACCGGGATGCTTAAACAGATCGTCGCAACCCTGTTCATCCGGCGGGCCGTACACCGGGATATTCGCCCCTACGCCCCAGCGCAACGGGAACAACCCCTGCACATGATCCATATGATAGTGGGTCAGCAGAAACTGCTGAAAGCTGCCCGCTGGCCAGTCGTCCATCAGATGCGGGCTCCCCGCGTCCAGCAGGGTCACCGCATGATTGAATTTGACCACCCCGCTACAGGGGCGTCGACGGTATTGCGCCTGTAAGCGCGCCCGCTGACAGGCCGCGCAGTCGCAGCCAAATGCCGGCACCAGCTGCGCGCCGCCGGTTCCCGTCAGCGTAATGGTCAGACTCATGGCTCCTCCTACAACGGTTTGGTGAAGCGAAAATGGCTCTGGGTATAGCCTTCGCGCTGGTAAAAACGATGCGCGTTAAGGCGTTGGGTGCTGGTGGAAAGCTCGGTCATTTCTGCGCCTGCTTCGCGCGCGGTGGCTTCGGCCCAGGCCAGTAGCTGGCTGCCTACCGTTAATCCTCGCGCCTGTGGCATTACCACCAGTTCCTGGATTTCGCCAATCCAGTTGGCGTGGTGCAGATGAAACTGCAGGTGCAGACCGATCAAGCCGACGACCTGCCCGTCGAGCAGCGCCAACTGGTAGTGCATGTTAGGATCTTGCAGATTCGCGGCGTATCCGGCGTTAAAGGCCTGGTGATCGAATTGTCCCTGCTTGAGTTCACAGATAAGCGCGTAAACCGCATCGGTATCGTAGAGCGTGGCGCGGCGTAATTCACAGACAGACATGTTTCTTCTCCTTGCGTCCCATCAGTGCGAGCAGTGTATCGACAGACTGTAGCAAACTGCCATCATTGTTGAGGACGTGGCAGTCATACGGCGCGTAGCGGGCCGCGCGTTCAAGGCGGGCGGCGATTTCCGTTTCACTCTCCCGCCCACGCGCCTGCAGACGCTGCCGTAGAATCGCTGGGGAAACCTGTAAGCAAATAGGAAGTAACGACGCGCCGTAACGAGCCTGCGCCTGGGGCAGATGGGCGCGCGATCCGTTGACCACCACATCAAAACCGGCGTGCAGCCAGAGGTCAATCTCCACGCCCACGCCGTAGTAGAAGCCGTTCGCGTGCCAGCTCAGCGCCAGCAGATTCTGCCCGGCGCGGGTAAAAAATTCTTGTTCACTCAGCGCAATATGATTTTCATTCCCGGCGTTAGCGGCACGGGTGATGTATCGATGCGCCACCAGTAGTTGCGCGGGTTCCTGCAGGCGGAGTTCTGCCAGCAGACTGTCCTTACCAGAGCCGGATGGCCCCATCAGCCAGATCAGTTTCCCCATAGTCAGAATACCCTTTTGCCCTGACGCCAGACGTGGTCGATATGGATGTTGCCCCCTTTGCGGTGTGCCAGCACCAGATCCGCCCGTTTACCTTCGGCAACAACGCCGCGATCGTCGAGATTCAATGCCCGCGCCGGATTGCGGGTCACCAGACGAATCGCCTGCGGCAGGGTAAAGCGGTTGGCGTCGTCATCCGCCACGCGAAATGCCGCGTCGAGCAGGCTGGCGGGGTAGTAATCGGAAGAAAGAATATCCAGCAGCCCCAGTTCAGCCAGCTTATGCGCCGCCACATTGCCGGAGTGAGACCCTCCGCGCACGATGTTCGGCGCGCCCATCAGCACGTTCATGCCATGCTGGCGCGAGGCTTCAGCCGCCGCGAAAGTGGTGGGAAATTCGGCGATCACGCTGCCAAGTTGGTGCGATTCCAGCACATGTTCGCTGGTGGCATCGTCATGGCTCGCCAGCGCGATATTACGTTCGCGGCAAAGCTGGGCGATGGCGTTACGATTGGGCTGTGACCAACGCGCCGCCAGCGCTAACTGTTCTTCTTCATAGCGGGCCATCTGCTCGTCGGTGAGCGAATATTTGCCCTGATAATACTCGCGGTACTTTTCTCGATTGGCGAACTGGCGCTGGCCCGGCGAATGATCCATCAGTGAAACCAGCGTCACCGGCTCGCGCCCGACCAGTTTTTCAAACAGCGGCAGGGTGGTGTGGTGCGGCAATTCGCAGCGCAGATGCAGGCGGTGTTCGGCGCGATTGACCCCGCGTTTTTGTGTCTCTTCCACGGCGTTGATCATCTTCTCCAGATTTTCGAGCCGATCGCCGCCGTCGCGCACGTCGCCAATCGCCACCGCATCCAGCACGGTAGTAATGCCGCTGGCGACCATTAGCGCGTCATGGCTGCTCATCGCCGAGTGGGCAGGCCAGTCGACCTTCGGGCGCGGGGTGAAGAATTTATCCAGATTATCGGTATGCAGCTCAATCAACCCTGGCAGCAGCCAGCCGCCTTCGCCGTCTAAAGCCTCCGGCAGACGGCTCTGGGTTTCTGCAAATGCGCGAATAACCCCTCCCTCAATTTCCAGCGATCCTTGCACCACTTCATCTTCCAGAACCAGCTTTACATTGTTGATAATCATGCTGTTGTTCCCATCAGGTGCAGACGGTCCGCTACGCGGTCGCGCACGGTTTGATCGTGAAAAATACCGACAATGGCTGCGCCGCGGGCTTTCGCCTCTTCGATCAGCGCCACTACGGCAGCGCTGTTTTTGGCGTCCAGCGAGGCGGTCGGCTCATCGAGCAGCAGAATAGGGTAATCGACGATAAACCCACGGGCGATATTGACGCGCTGCTGTTCGCCGCCGGAAAAGGTCGATGGCGCGAGGTGCCACAGACGTTCCGGTACGTTGAGACGCGTTAACAGGCTGGCGGCTTTCGCGGCGCATTCTTCACGGGATACGCCGAGATCCAGCAGCGGCTGCATCACCACATCCAGCGCGGAAATCCTTGGGATCACGCGCAGAAACTGGCTCACCCAGCCGATGGTTGAACGGCGAACTTCCAGCACTTTGCGCGCCGGGGCCTGCACCAGATCGACCCATTCATCGCTGTGGCGAATGTGGATGTGTCCTTCATCTGGCAGGTAGTTGGCGTACAGCGAACGCAGCAGCGTGGATTTTCCGCTGCCGGAGTGGCCGTGCAGCACCACGCATTCGCCGCTTTTCACTGCCAGAGTGGCGTTTTGCAGCACCGGCAGACGTACGCCGTTTTGCTGGTGGAGCACGAAGGTTTTACTGACGTTTTCAACGCGAATCATCTTTGCCTCGAGATTTTTTTGCCGGATGGCGGCTGCGCCTTATCCGGCCTACAAAAGTGCGATCCAGGTAGGCCCGAACAGCGCAGCGCCATCGGGCACAACAAAAAATCAGTTCTGCAATACCGACGACACCAGCAACTGGGTATACGGATGATGCGGATCGTCGAGTACGCGGTCGGTTAACCCACTTTCCACCACCTGACCCTGCTTCATCACCAGCAAACGGTCCGCCAGTAGACGCGCCACGCCCAGATCGTGGGTGACAATCACCACCGCCAGATCCAGTTCCACCACCAGGCCACGCAGCAAATCCAGCAGTTTGGCTTGTACCGACACGTCCAGCCCGCCGGTGGGTTCATCCATAAACACTAGCTTTGGGTGGGTGACGAGGTTGCGGGCGATCTGCAGGCGTTGCTGCATCCCGCCGGAGAAGGTGGTCGGCAGGTCGTCGATACGTGAGGCAGGGATCTCCACCTCCTCCAGCCAACGCTGTGCGGTGGCACGGATGTCGCCATAGTGGCGCGCGCCGGTGGCCATCAGGCGTTCGCCGATATTGCCGCCTGCGGAAACCTGACGGCGCAGGCCATCCAGCGGATGCTGATGCACCACGCCCCACTCGGTGCGCAGCAGACGGCGGCGGTCGGCCTCGTTCATGCCGTACAACGAACGGTTCTGATACAAAATGTCACCGTTCTGCGGCGTCAGCCGTGAAGAGATTGATTTCAGCAGGGTGGTTTTGCCGGAACCGGACTCGCCGACGATACCCAGCACTTCGCCAGGCCACAGGTCAAACGAGACGTCGCTGAAGCCTTTGCCCGGCGCGTAGAGGTGAGTCAGGTTGTTGACTGAAAGCAGCGGTTGCGTCATTTGCTGAGAGCCTCGCTCTGTTGGCGGCAGTAGTCGGTGTCGGAGCAGACAAACATGCGTTTGCCGGTGTCATCGAGCACTACTTCATCGAGATAGCTGTGGGTAGAGCCGCAGATGGCGCAAGGCTCATCCCAGCTCTGCACGGTAAACGGGTGATCGTCGAAATCGAGGCTCTCCACGCGGGTATAAGGAGGAACGGCATAGATGCGCTTTTCGCGACCTGCGCCAAACAGTTGCAGGGCCGGCATCATGTCCATCTTCGGATTATCGAATTTCGGGATGGGCGACGGGTCCATGACGTAGCGGTCATTGACCTTCACCGGATAGGCGTAGGTCGTGGCGATATGGCCGAAGCGGGCGATATCTTCATACAGTTTCACCTGCATGATGCCGTACTCTTCCAGCGCGTGCATGGTGCGGGTTTCTGTTTCGCGCGGTTCAATAAAGCGCAGCGGCTCGGGGATTGGCACCTGGAAGATGATTATCTGATCTTCCACCAAGGGTGTTTCCGGGATGCGGTGGCGGGTCTGGATCAGTGTGGCGTCTTCGGTACGCTCCGTCGTCGCCACGCCCGTTACGCGTTTGAAGAAGTTGCGGAGCGACACCGCGTTGGTGGTGTCGTCCGCACCCTGATCAATCACCTTCAGCACGTCCGGTTCGCCAATCACGCTGGCGGTAAGCTGAATGCCGCCCGTGCCCCAGCCGTAGGGCATCGGCATTTCGCGTCCGCCGAACGGCACCTGATAGCCGGGGATGGCTACCGCTTTTAAAATGGCGCGGCGGATCATGCGTTTGGTCTGTTCATCAAGATACGCAAAGTTGTAGCCGGAGAGGTTAGCGGTCACGGGCGGCCTCCTGTTGCAGGCGTTTGAGCAGTTCCAGTTCGGCCTGGAAATCGACGTAATGGGGGAGCTTGAGGTGCGATACAAAACCCGCCGCCTCGACGTTATCCGCATGCGCCAGCACGAACTCTTCGTCCTGCGCCGGTCCCGTGACCGTTTCATTGTATTCGACTGCCTGTAAGGCGCGGTCCACCAGCGCCATCGCCATTGCTTTACGTTCGCTCATGCCGAACACCAGCCCGTAGCCGCGGGTAAAATGGGGAGATTCGTTCTCTGGTGCGACAAAGCCGTTGACCATTTCACACTCAGTCATCAGCAGTTCGCCGACGTTTACCGCAAATCCCAGCTCTTCCGGTACGGTTTCCAGTGCTACGTAACCGCTGCGGATCTCGGCGGCAAACGGGTGGTTGCGTCCGTAACCGCGTTGGGTGGAGTAGGCCAGTGCCAACAGATAGCCTTCGTCGCCGCGCATCAGCTGTTGCAGGCGTGAGGCACGCGAGCACGGATAAACCGGCGGTGTGCGAGTGATATCGTCGGGCGCGTCGCCGTTATCTTCTTCGCGTTTTGCCAGCCCCTGATTGGCCAGCAGGGAAAAGACGTGCGGGGAGGCATCCTGCGTGCTATCCGCGCAGCGCAGCGGCGGCGTTTCACCATTGGCCAGCAGGGTAAAATCCAGCAGGCGATGGGTGTAGTCGTAGGTAGGACCTAACAACTGCCCGCCGGGGATGTCCTTGTAGACCGCCGAGATTCGGCGCTCAAGGCGCATTTCTGCACTGTTAAGCGGCTCGCTGACCGCCACTTTTGCCAGCGTCGTGCGGTAGGCACGCAGCAAAAAGATGGCTTCGACGTTATCGCCGCTGGCCTGCTTTAGCGCCAGCGCCGCCAGTTCGCGGTCGGCGATGCCGCCTTCGGTCATCACCCGGTCGACAGCCAGGTTCATCTGCTGTTCGATTTGTGCGACGCTCAGTTCGGCAATGGTCTCCTCGCCCCGGCGTCGGTTTTCCTGCAGGGCGTGGGCGTTGGCTATCGCCTTTTCGCCCCCTTTTACGGCGACGTACATCAGCACACCTCCACATGAGTCGTTCGCGGAATAGCCAGAAGGCGTTCGCCGCAGGTGAGGATCAGATCGACTCCCAGCGGGAACGGATGCGGGCGTTCGGTGAGTTCGTGAATCAGGCATTCCGGCAGCTGCGGCGCGATCATGCGTTCTTCGGCAATACCGGCGCCGGTCAGACGCAGCATGCGTCCGCCGCTTAAGCCAGAGACCTGAACAATCAGCGTGGCGCTGGTCTCTGGCGCGACGGCGGAACCGGCGGAGAGAGCGTTTAGCTGTTCGCTGCTGATGCGTTCGTCGGCGACGGCAAATGCCGCCAGCTGCGGCTGATCCACCAGCGGCGCGTTGGTATGAAAACGCAGATTCTGCCGGGCAATATCGTTATCCATCGACGGCGCCAGCCAGACCGGCGTGTCGCCATCAACCAGAGTCAGCAGCACGCTGGTGGTTGCCAGACTCAGCGGCTGCCAGCCGTGTTTCAGTTGATGCAGGGCGACGATCACGCCCGGCTCGCTCATGGCCTTCAGCAGGCGACGAAAGCTCTGCTGCGCATCCTGAACGGGTAAATTAAAAGCGGTTTGTAAGGTCATGCGTTATCTCCGCGTACCAGCGTGAAGAAGTCGACCCGGCTGGCGTTGATTTCGGCACGGCGTGCGCTAATCAGCGCATCGCGTTCCGCTTCCAGCGGGGCAATCAAGGTTTCCATTAAGCTTTGGAAATGCGTTTGTTCCTGCAGCAGTGCGTCAATTACCGCGCACTGCTCGGCATGGTGTTTGTTACGTCCCAGCAGGTAGCTGTAACCCAGCGTGCCGCTCTTCAGGCGCACCACCGCGCGGGTGAGCGTGGTGTCGCCAGCAAAGAAGCGATTGCCGGTGCCGCCCATGCGGGCCTGGATTTGCAGCAGTCCGCATTCCGGTGCGCGGATAAGTTCATAGTCCGGCGTCAGTTTGAGCGCGTTGATGCGGGCACTCAGGGCATCGGCATTGCTATAAGCCAGCGCGCGCATCCAGCGCTGGCGGGTGGCGGTATCGAAATGCATTCAGTGCTCCATAGTGAATTCGATCATGTCGGCGCGGGTCAGGCTGACGGAGTATTCCGCTGCCTGCTTTTCGCCTTCACGGTGGTTCAGGGTGCGCACGCACAGCAGCGGCGCCATATTGGGGATTTCCAACACCTTGCTCTCTTTGGCCTGGGCCCGGCGAGCGCTGATGCGCGTTTGCGTGCGCTGGAGCGTCAGACCGGACTCTTCGCGTAAGTAGTTATGCAGCGAACCGCTGTTAAAGCCCTGCATAAGCGGCCACAGCGTGAGGTCGGAAAAATAGTGGTCGATTTGGCACAGGGCGATGCCGTTAACCCGGCGCAGAGTGCGCAGGTGAATCACGTTGTCGCCTTCGTTAATGCTGAGCGCGTCGGCAATATGGCTGGAGGCCGGGCGCAGCACCGCCAGCAGTTTTTCGCTGGTGGGGTGGCTGCCCTGATCCAGCAGGTTCTGACTGAAACGCGCCTGGGCATTGAGCGGGTAATCAAACGGGCGCATCAGCACCAGCACGCCAACGCCCTGGCGACGTTGAACCCAACCGCGCTCAACCAACTGGTCAATAGCGCGGCGCAGGGTATGGCGATTCACCTCGTAGCGCGCGGCAAGCTGCTGCTCGGCGGGCAGATAGTCCCCGCAGCGATAATGTTGACGAAGCTCCTGCTCAAGTCTCGCGGCAATTTCCTGATAACGCGTTGGATAACTGGTCGGATGTGTAGACAAGTGCATAGCAATCAATGCCTCGCTAATCAGATAAAGTGCTTACGCAAACGCTGGGAAAGGAAATCCAGTAGACTGACGGTGACGATGATTAACACCATCAGGGCGCAGGTTTGCTGGAACTGGAAGCCGCGAATTGCCTCCCATAAGGTCACGCCGATACCGCCCGCGCCCACCATGCCGACCACCGTGGCCGAGCGAACGTTGGACTCAAAACGGTACAGCGAGTAGGAGATCAGCAGCGGCATCACCTGCGGCAAAACGCCGTAGAGGATCTCTTCAATTTTGTTAGCCCCGGTGGCGCGAATGCCTTCTACCGGACCTGGCTCAATGGCTTCTACCGCTTCGGAAAGCAGTTTGGAGAGCACCCCGGTAGTGTGGATAAACAGCGCCATCACCCCGGCGAATGGACCTAAGCCGACGGCGACCACGAACAGCATCGCGAAGACCATTTCATTGATGGCGCGGCAGGCGTCCATCGCTCTGCGCATCGGCTGGTAAATCCACCACGGCACGAGGTTATCGGCGCACATCAGGCCGAAGGGGATCGACAGTACAACGGCGAGGGCGGTCCCCCAGACGGCGATTTGCAGGGTGACGGCCATTTCACCGAGATAGTCCTGCCACTGGCTGAAGTCCGGCGGGAAGAAGTCGGCGGCGAAGGTCGCCATATTGCCAGAATCCTGGATCAGCGTGAGCGGCGCCATTTCGGCACCTTTCCACGAGACCACCAGCACGGCGAGAAGAATGGCCCAGCTCAGCAGCGAGAACCAGCTACGTTTGGGCGGGGCGACGGTGATGGTTTGCATGTTTAGCTCCGTTGGTACGTGTGTTTGCGTTGTAGGCCGGATGGCGCTGTGCTTATCCGGCCTACAATCCGGTCTACAAATCACTGCACAGCTTTAGTGACGCTGGTCATAGCACCCAGTGCGGCGGTCAGACGGTCAAGGTCGTCGAGCTGCGCTTTCAGCACCGAGGTTTTGCTGGCTTTCTCTTCCTCGTTCAGCCCTTTGTTGTCCTTCACGCCCTGCATCTCTTTAAACAGCGCCAGTTGACGAATCGGCACCAGTTGCAGGTCGCTGGAGGCACGGAACGGCGCCCAGCCCAGACGCTCCAGTACGGTTTTCTGCTCCGGCGTTTTGCCGTAATTCATAAAGAAGTCGTACACCTTGTCCTTGGTGGTTTCGGAGAGGTTTTTACGCCAGACGATCGGATCGCCCGGGATCAGCGGTGACTTCCAGATCACCTTCAGCTCTTTCAGTTTTTCCGGTGCGGAAGTTTTCAGTTTGTCGAGGTTTTCGGTGTTGTTGGTGGCGACATCGACCTGCTTGTTGGCGACGGCCAGCGCGTTGGTTTCGTGTCCGGCGTTAACGGTGCGTTTGAAGTCGCTGGCGGAGATGTTGTTTTTGGCGAAGACGTAGTAGCCGGGGACGAGGAAGCCTGACGTGGAGTTGGGATCGCCGTTGCCGAAGGTCAGATCCTTACGTTTGGCGATCAGATCGTTCAGGTTGTTGATCGGACTATCTTTGTTAACGATCAACACGCTCCAGTAACCCGGGGATCCGTCGGCGGCGACGGTCTGGGCAAACACTTGTCCGTTAGCGCGATCCACCGCTTCCATTGCCGAGAGGTTGCCGTACCAGGCGATATCGACTTTGTTAAAGCGCATTCCCTGGATGATCCCGGCGTAGTCCGGGGCGAAGAAGGCGTTCACTTTCACGCCCAGTGATTTTTCCATGTCCTTCAGGAACGGTTCCCACTGCGGCTTCAGGTTTTGCTGTGATTCGGTCGAAATAATGCCGAAGTTCAGCGCTTTCTCCTGCTCTTCGGCATGGGCCGGGCTGAGCAGGGTGCTGAGACTAAACATGCTGGTAAAGGCCAGCGCGGCAACTGTCTTATAGCTCATTTCCATTCCTCATTGTGGGGATGTCAGGCAGCTTGCGCGTTCTGTTCGACGCGGTTCATGCTGCGATAGAGATGGTCAAATCGATCGTTATCAAAATGCTGGCTGCTGCCATCAAAGAAGACGTTGCCCTGGCGCAGCGCGACGATGCGTTCGCAATAGCGCAGGGCGTAATCCACCTGGTGCAGCGTGACGACCACGGTGATGCCGTCGGTCTGGTTAATGTCGCGCAGGGTGTCCATCACGATGCGCGCGGATTCCGGGTCCAGCGAGGCAATTGGCTCATCGGCCAGGATCACTTTGGCCTGCTGCATCAGCGCCCGGGCGATAGCGACGCGCTGCTGTTGCCCACCCGAAAGCGTGGAAACGCGCTGATACGCAAAGTGCGCCATGCCAACGCGGGTCAGCGCCTGGAGCGCGCGTTGTTTCTGCTCCTGACTGAACCAGCTAAAACAGGTGCGCCAGAATGGCGTGCTGCCGAGAGCGCCAATCAGCACGTTCTCCAGCACCGTCAGACGGTTCACCAGATTGAACTGCTGGAAGATGTAGCCGGTGTGGGCGCGGCTTTGGCGGATATCGCGCGCCAGCCGACCTTCGTGTTGAACGGTGCGACCCAGCAGCTCGACGTGGCTACCGGGCGATTTATCACCTGTGATCAAACCGCTTAAATGACGTAAAAGGGTGGATTTGCCGGAGCCAGATGGCCCAAGCAGAGCCACCATCTCACCGGAACAGATGCTCAGATCAACCGCATTGAGCGCCTGATGCTGGTTGAAAGATTTGGAGAGTTTCTCGACGCGGATAATCGTTTGCATGATGCGGCCTCCCTAAAAAAGTGGCCCCATCGTGGCGGATCAATGTGACGCTTTCGTTAAGGGATGGTTACTTGACGATGAAGAGTTGAGCGATTTTTAATGACAGTACGGGAGGGCAAGCCTCCCGTTGGATTACTCGGTAGGTTGCTGCTGTTTGACGACGTTGATCATCCACGGCACGCCATACTGGTCGCTCACTTTACCAAAACCGTGGGCCCAGAAGGTTTCCTGCCAGTCCATTTCGATTTTTCCGTTTGCCGCGAGGTTATCAAACCAGCGCTTACCTTCGTCGACATTTTGCGTGTCGAGCACCAGTGTAAAGCCAGAGTAGTGGGCATTTCCATCGGGGGCGCTATCGCTCATCATGATGTCGCTGCCCGCAACGCGTAGGTTGGCGTGGGCGATGGCGGTATCGGGGAATTTCATTCCTGAAGGGCAACCTTCTTCACTGTCCTGCGCCGATTTGGGCATTTCACCGAAGTTGATTTTGTAGAGAAGCTCGGCGCCTAATGTTTTTTGATAGTAGGCGATGGCGTCTGCGCAGTTGCTTGCAAAGGAGATATAGGGACTTAACGGCATGATCTTTACCTCAGGTAAAAGAAACCAGTTAAGTGTAGTTAGCGTCTGCAAAAATAAACCAGGCGGGAAGTATGAGCTTCCCGCCTGGCAGATGAGCTGACGTAGACCTGATTAGCGCAGCGCCATCAGGCAATTTGCATCAGTTCTTTTTCACAAACTCTGATTTCAGCTTCATTGGGCCAAAGCCATCGATTTTGCAATCGATGTTGTGGTCGCCTTCCACCAGACGAATGTTTTTTACTTTGGTACCGATCTTCAGCATTGAAGAGCTACCTTTTACCTTCAGGTCTTTCACTACGGTAACGCTGTCGCCGTCGGCCAGCAGGTTGCCGTTGGCATCTTTAACGATGAGTTTGTCGCTGTCCTGAGCCGGTTCAGCATCGTTCCATTCGTGAGCGCATTCCGGGCAGATGAACATGCCGTTATCTTCGTAAGTGTATTCGGAGTTGCATTGTGGGCAGTGTGGTAATGACATGTCGATTTCCTCAAAAGTCAGCAGGGGCAAATGCGCCCAAAAAATGGCAGATTGCCGAAAAAGGCCGCAATTATACATAAAATCCCTGCTTTTGTCGGGACTACTGCGCGATAAAGCAAAATGATCTGCTGTAAAGATCCTTTGCTTTCACATCAATGAAGTATGGCGCAATATTTTTTAAGGGAAATTGCTACCCAAAGTTATTTAAGATAAGGTGAGGCGAAACAACTGATATTCATAGGTAACATCACTTACGGGCGTCTACGTCCTGATGATTGAATATCTCCTGCCCCCTTAATTTTAGTAGGGGAATTCAGCAGGTATTTTTTAAAACTGAACTACGCTGTTTATCTTTCTTACTTATTACATAAGTGAGAGGCATCAGGCCAGCGGTTATATGCCTAATTTATTTTAATAATATCAATTGGTTGTTTCGATTTTAATTATTTCCACACGTAATTATAAAAGCCGAAAATCTATAAATAAAACGATCAGGCTAAATAAAAGTTATGCTATTTGCGTTAAGGAAAGATTTTCCATGCACACACAGACAATATATGAATTAAGTCAGGAAGCTGAACGCTTGCTGATGCTCTCTCTTGAACATCTCCGGCAATTACAAAAATTGCCCATCACGTCGTTGGATGATGTCGCGCTGCAACATGGGGAGCATAGCAGACAGGTTGTTCAGCCCCTGCATTTCAGCGTGCGTGGCATGGATGTCCAGCAAGCAACCCTCAATAATGAACTGCGCAAGATTACGCGTCTGGAAATGGTGCTGGCCATCGTTGGCACTATGAAAGCGGGAAAATCGACGACGATTAACGCGATTGTCGGCACAGAAGTTTTACCTAATCGCAATCGCCCGATGACGGCGTTACCGACGCTTATTCGCCATACGCCGGGGCAGAAAGAGCCGGTGCTGCATTTTTCGCATGTCGCGCCGATCGACGCCTTAATGAAAGTTTTACAGCAGCGTATGCGGGCATGCGATCGCCAGCGTCTTACGCAGACGCTGGAAATTGATAAGGATATGAACGTCCTGCTGCAGCATATTGAAAGCGGCGTGGCATTTGAACGGTATTATCTTGGCGCCCAGCCTATTTTTCATTGTCTTAAAAGCCTGAATGACCTGGTGCGTTTGTCAAAAGCGCTGGAGGCTGATTTTCCTTTTGCCGCCTATGCCGCGATTGAGCATATTCCGGTTATCGAGGTCGAATTTGTCCATCTGGCCGGACAGGCAAGCTATCCGGGGCAATTAACGCTACTGGATACGCCGGGGCCGAACGAGGCCGGGCAACCGCACTTACAAAAAATGCTGAATGAACAGCTGGCGCGGGCTTCAGCGGTACTGGCAGTGATGGATTACACCCAACTGAAGTCGATTTCCGATGAAGAAGTCCGTCGGGCGATTATGGCGGTCGGGAAATCAGTGCCGCTGTACGCGCTGGTCAACAAATTCGATCAGAAAGACCGCAACAGTGATGATGAAGAGCAGGTGCGGGCCTTGATTTCCGGCACGCTGATGCAAGGCGGAATCACCCCTGAGCGGATCTATCCGGTTTCCTCAATGTGGGGCTATCTGGCGAACAGAGCGCGTCATGAGCTAACCACCCGTGGGCGGTTGCCGGATCATCAGGTGCAACGCTGGGTACAGGATTTTGCCGAAGCGGCGCTTGGCAGACGCTGGCGTACCACCGATCTTGAGGATACGGAGCATATCCGTCATGCCGCCGATTTACTGTGGGAAGATTCGCTGTTTGAACAGCCGATCCAGAAAGTGATTCATGCTGCTCACGCCAATGCCTCGCTGTATGCGCTACGTTCCGCGTCGCATAAGTTATTGAACTATGCGCAAAGCGCGCACGAATATCTGGAGTTTCGCGCCCATGGATTAACGGTGGCCTATGAAAAACTGCGGCTGAACATTACGCATATTGAAGAGGATATGCAGCAGTTACAGGTGAGCCAGGGGCGAGTGAGCGATGAAGTTAACCATGAGGTAGAACTGGCGTTGGCGTCTGCCGCGGCCTATCTCAATGAGCAACAGACTGAGATTCTGTGTGGCATCAATACGTTTTTTGTCAAAGAAAACGTCCTGATGATGTCACCGCACGGTCAGGGATCAGGCGCTATAACGGCTGAAATGGCGGGTGAAATGCTGGTGCTGCATGATGAAGGGCAGGCAAAAATTGTCTTAGATAAAATGCGCTCGTCCTGTGAAGGGGTATTGCTGGCAGCGCAGGAGAGTATTAGCCGGGATTTAGCGCTACGTTTTGAGCAGCTTGAGTCGACCCTGTCCCGGGCTCTCAATGACGCTATGCACCCCATTGAATTGCGGGTGAAAGAGGAGCTGAATCACGCCGGATTTCGTGCGCGGATCCGTTTTCCTGCGTTTCATGCGGCGATGTTTAACTTCAATACCCGCCAGTTGTTCAATGAGGCCATTGAGCAGGATATTCCGGCGGAAAATGCGTCGACTACTGGCGGTGTGGTGCGTGACACTTTCTCCCGTTGGCTGAACCAACCCAACTGGGGGTGGAATGATTACGTCGCAACAAAAACGCGTTATCTCATTGATATGGGCGCGCTGCACAAGAGTCTTGTGCATTACGTTACCCAGTTTTGCCAACAAATTCGTAAAGCTTTAGTTGCTCAGGTCGATATTTCCGTTACGGCAGGCATGGCCACGTTTTTTGCTGATTTTTCACTGTGTCTGGCGCAATTACAGGCGAGCCTGCGTGAGAGCCTGACTCTGCGCCAGCAAAATGAGTCTGCGGTGAATGCGTTGAATGAACAATTGCAGCATCGCATTACGATGGCGGCATGGCTTTATGAAGATTCCCGCTTGCTGCGCGACGATATCAACACCCTTTTTGCAACTGAGCACACATGACTAACGTGTTACTGGAAGGCCCCGGGCGGACGCTGGAGTGTGTCTACCCGAAGTTTATGGTCGATCTGGTTCAGGGAGATGAAACCAAACGTTCCGGCGGTTTTCTGCAACAGCAGCAGCGGTTGCGTGCACGCCTGACGCAGGAGGTGCTATCCCAGACGCAACTGAGTGCGTGGGTGATGGCGGGCGTGTCCAGCGAGCACCTGGTGATGCGTCTGAAGCTGGTGGAGAAGCTGGCGGGCATGATCGATCCAGGCCATCTGGCGCTGGTGCGCATCGCTGAAGGGCTAATGTTTTTGCAACAGACCGAACATCCGCGGGGGCTGTCCACCCCCGGTCTCATACAGCAGATAAATTCGCTTATGGACGGGTTCACTCAACGCGGCGCGTATAAGGAGAAGGCGTTGACGCAACGCGGCCTGACGGTTCAGGCGGGTGAACACAGCGAGCAAATTTTTACCCGTTGGCGAGCTGGGGCGTATGACGGCTGGTCGTTACCCGGGCGCTGTTTTGTCGCGCTGGAAGAACTGCGCTGGGGCGCTTTCGGTGACGCCTGCCGGTTAGCGAATGCCGATGTGGTCTCAATGCTTAAAGACAATCTGCGCATCATGGCTGCTCAGACGCTGGCAGACAGCGTGAATGCGGCGCCCGCTACGCGTCATTATTATCATCATTGGCTCAGCGCGCCGACGGTCGGCGGCTCGGGCGAGCACAACGATATGTTGAGTTGGTTAGGCGACTGGTGTGATGCGCAGCGCCATCCGGTGAGCTGGTCTGTGACGCAGCGTTGGCAAAATGTGGCGTTGGGAATGCCGCGATTATGTTCGGCAAAACGTCTGGTTGATGCGATGGTTGAGGAGATTTTTGCACCGCCCCCACTCATCAATTGAGCAGGGACGGTCAGTGAGGCTAAGGCAGAGTTAGTGGTGCAGAGTATCTGCCGGGGTTGCCACCGTCTCGTTGGCGACCAGGTTTTTATTAAAGCGTTTGGCATACAGCGCGGTGATAATCGGCACCAAAATGGCGGTGACAATCACGCTGGCAGCAACCAGCGCCGTGGCGGAGGCGGCAACCGGTTCAAATGCCGGGTTAATCTGGGCGATAATCACCGGGTTTGCCACCGCAGCGCCTGCAGCAGAAGAGGCGGCAACACCTGCCGTACCGTTCCCGCCACCGATAACGCGGTCAGCAATAATCAGCGGGATACCGGTGATAACGATAACCGCGACACCCAGCAGAATACCCAACAGACCGGTATCAACGATGACGCTCAGGTTAATGGTATTGCCCAGCGCAAAGCCGAAGAACGGGATTAGTACCGGCGTGGCTTTGCTGAAGAAAGAACGTAGATCGTGATCCAGGTTGCCCAGCGTAAAGCCAATCAGGAACGGTAATACCGCGCCGATAAAATGGTGTGGCTCGAAGGAGGCCAGGCCCGCAGAACCCAGGATCACCATCGTCATCAACGGACCGGATTCCAGAGACATTAATACAAATGCGCCGGACTCTTCTTTCGTTCCGTACTGGTTCATCAGGCTGGCGTACAGACCACCGTTGGTCATATCCATCGCAGAAACAATTGCCAGCACCGAAAGTCCCGCAAAGAACCCGGTTTGAATTCCGGTATCAGGAATAAATGACGCGGCTATCATTGCCACTACCCACGCCACGGCTATTTTGGTGATGACCAACGTACCGGACTTACGTAATACTGTACCGGTTGCCCGTAAATCAATAGATGCGCCAATACAAAAAAACCACACCGCCAGGATAGGCACCGTTCCGCTGATCATGCCTTTGGTAAACGATCCGAAATACGCGCCAGTATCGGGAGCCAAGGTATTTAACACTGCGCCTAATAACAGGGGAATCAACATCATTCCGCCGGGGATGCGTTCAATCGTGGCTTTAATTTTCATAAACGTCCTCATATCTTGTCGCAGGCACTATATGCGCAAGGAGTTAAAAATTATTAAATTCAAATGGTTACTAAAATTTCTTAACAAAGGTAATCGCTATCTCTTTGTTTTATAGAATCTAACGCGGCATACGTTGAGCGTGTTACTGCTCCCAGGGATATTGCGTCTGGAATTAGTTTGCATTCATAGGAACATTGATTCAATCAAAATAAAACGATGTTTTAGTTATCTTCATCACATATTCCGCGCAAAAGTTCTCAAGCGCTCTGATTATTAAAAAAGCTGTGATCTTTTTGTGAAGTGATTAGGTGGTTTTTTTTGCTAGCAGAATAATAGTGACCGCTGTGATTGTTGGTGCAATAAAGCGATTTATTCTTGTATTTAATTGTCAGTAAATCGCAAGCATGACATGTAAAAAAGTTGACTCAGAATGACCTTATTTACGCAGGTTGACGAAATGAAATACCATGTGTGAAGTTGATCACAAATTTAAACACTGTTAGGGTAAAGAGGTCATTAACCGCCCAATCAGGCGTCAACAGGTTCGGTTGTACTGCTCGTTTCCAGCCAGTGTAAGTAAACCTGCTACGCTTGTTACAGGGATTGCGTCTGTGCATTCCCCGCTCGGCGATGACCTTAGCGCATGTTGCGTTAGGAGCGTCGAACTGTGCGCGACAGGGCTAAGTCTAAGAGGACTGGTATGCTAAAAAGGAAAAAAATAAAACCCATTACGCTGCGCGACGTCACCATCATTGATGACGGAAAGTTGCGAAAAGCCATTACCGCGGCGTCGTTAGGTAATGCGATGGAGTGGTTTGATTTTGGTGTTTATGGGTTTGTTGCTTACGCATTAGGTAAAGTGTTCTTCCCGGGGGCTGACCCCAGCGTGCAGATGGTTGCCGCGCTCGCCACCTTCTCTGTTCCCTTTCTGATTCGACCGCTTGGCGGATTGTTCTTCGGTATGCTCGGCGATAAATACGGTCGTCAGAAGATCCTCGCTATCACCATTGTGATTATGTCGATCAGTACCTTCTGTATCGGTCTTATTCCCTCGTATGCCTCGATTGGTATCTGGGCGCCGATTCTGCTGCTTGTATGTAAGATGGCACAGGGATTCTCGGTCGGCGGAGAGTACACCGGGGCATCGATTTTTGTCGCGGAATATTCGCCTGACCGTAAGCGTGGATTTATGGGGAGCTGGCTGGACTTCGGTTCGATCGCCGGGTTTGTGTTGGGCGCGGGCGTGGTGGTTCTGATTTCAACCATTGTCGGCGAGGAAAATTTCCTTGAGTGGGGCTGGCGTATTCCGTTCTTCCTGGCGCTGCCGTTAGGGCTGATTGGTCTGTACCTGCGTCATGCGCTGGAAGAGACGCCGGCGTTCCAGCAGCACGTTGATAAACTGGAACAGGGCGACCGTGAGGGTCTGCAGGAAGGTCCGAAGGTTTCGTTTAAAGAGATTGCGACCAAACACTGGCGCAGCCTGTTGGCGTGTATCGGTCTGGTGATTGCCACCAACGTTACCTATTACATGCTGCTCACCTATATGCCGAGCTACCTGTCGCATAACCTGCATTACTCTGAAGATCACGGCGTGCTGATTATTATCGCCATTATGATTGGTATGTTGTTTGTGCAGCCGGTGATGGGTCTGCTCAGCGACCGCTTCGGTCGTCGCCCGTTTGTGATTATGGGCAGTATTGCGCTGTTTGTGCTGGCCATTCCGGCATTTATCCTAATTAACAGTAATGTCATCGGCCTGATTTTTGCCGGGCTGCTGATGCTGGCGGTGATCCTCAACTGCTTTACCGGGGTGATGGCTTCAACGTTACCGGCGATGTTCCCGACGCATATTCGTTATAGTGCGTTGGCGGCGGCGTTTAATATCTCGGTCCTGGTTGCGGGTCTGACGCCAACCCTGGCTGCCTGGCTGGTGGAAAGTTCGCAGAATCTGATGATGCCTGCTTATTACCTGATGGTGATTGCGGTGGTTGGTTTAATTACCGGTATCACCATGAAAGAGACCGCGAATAAGCCACTGAAAGGGGCGACGCCTGCCGCTTCGGATATTCAGGAAGCGAAAGAGATCCTCGGTGAGCACTACGATAACATCGAGCATAAAATCGAAGATATTGATCAGGAAATTGCGGAATTGCAGCTTAAGCGTTCGCGCCTGGTGCAGCAGCATCCGCGTATTGATGAGTAATCAGCTCTCAGGCCTACAGGTAGCGTTGTACTCAGTAGGCCGGATAAGGCGTCAACTGTCGTCCGGCGCATTATGGTGATCTATCATAGCGACTTAAGGTTGGCTTAATATCTTTCAGGCAAACTCTCCTTCATAGTTTCGGAGGAGAGTGTCATGAAAACCCGCATTTATGAAAGTTTGACTGCCCTGTGTAGCGTACTGATCGTCAGCAGCTTTTTGTACGTATGGGTGAGTTCTTACTGAGCTTTCGCTAATTCCACCCAGGCGCGAGTGCCGCTCGTTCCCTGACGATTCTGCAAATAGAAATGCCCGTGATGTAGCTGGGTGATCCGACTGACAATGCTCAGCCCCAGCCCAATGCCGCCAAAACGGCTATCCATCCGCACAAACGCTTTGCTTAACTCCCCGCATTTACTTTCATCAATGCCTGGACCTTCATCTTCGACGGTCATGACGGCGTCATGCTCGGTATTCAGGCCGATCGTAATAGTAGTGCCTTCCGGACTGTAACGATGCGCGTTTTCTACCAGATTGCGCAGCAGCATGCGTAACAGCGTTACATCACCACGTACGACAACGTCCGCCGCGCTTTGCGGGAGGAGCAGCGTCTGCTGGCGCTGGTCCAGCATGGTGCTGAGTTCGTCATAGGAGGGTAGAATCACGTCCTCCAGCAGTTTGACATGTTGGTAGCTTCCGGCCGAAAACGACTGTCCGACGCGGGCGAGTTGCAGCAGTTGCGACACGCTGTCCATCATTTGGTCAAGGCGGGCAATTAACGGCGAAACGTCGACTTTATGGGTTTTGGATAATAATTCCAGATGCAGGCGAACGCCTGACAGCGGTGTGCGCAGTTCGTGCGCGACATCGGCGGTAAATAAGCGTTCGTTTTCGATAGTGGTGGTCAGCCGCGTCACCAGCTCGTTGAGCGCTGAGACGACCGCCTGTATCTCAACGGTTGAACTGTGAATTTCAATGGGGGCCAGGTTATCGGCTGCCCGCGCTTCTAACTCTTTTTGCAGATCGGCAAGGGGACGGGTAATACGTCGCACCGCCTGGTAGCAAATCAGCAGCGTCAGGCTGACCATAAAGATGCCGGGGACGATCAGGCTGGCGATAGCCTCGCGGATCTCATGCATGATGTGGCGATCGTTGTTACGGTTATCGCGCAGCGCCTGTTCGAATAACTGTATTTGCTCGGTACTTTCGTGCCACAACCAGAAGGTGCTAATGAGCTGAAAGACCAGCAGAATTAGACCGATCGTCAGTATTAACCGTTGGCGAAGAGGGAGAGGTCGTTTTAGATATTGCAGCAGCTTCACTTAGCTTTCCTCAGTGGCGACCAGCATATAGCCAAATCCCCTGACCGTGCGGATACGTGATTTCCCCACTTTATCGCGCAGATTATGGATATGGACTTCCAGCGTATTGGTCGACGGTTCGTTATCCCAACTGTAGATGTCGTTATACAGAATTTCCCGGTGAACAGGACTGCCTGCCTTGAGCATCAGACGCGACAGGAGCGCGTATTCTTTCGGCGTTAAGATAATCTCTTGCCCGTCCATCCACACCTGGCGACGACCGATATTCAGCGTCAGGTTACTGACAATTAATTCGCTTTCACCCTGATTGTTATGACGACGCAGCAGCGCCCGGATGCGGGCGTGCAGTTCTTCCAGCGCGAACGGTTTGACCAGATAGTCATCGGCGCCCACGTCCAGCCCGCTGACCCGGTCTTTTACCGTATCGCGGGCGGTGAGGATAAGCACCGGTACGGTGTATTTTTTCTGCCTGACCCGGTTCAGGAAGTGCAGACCGTCTTCATCCGGTAAACCCAGATCCAGAACCACCAGACTGTAATGTCCGGTCTCCAGACATTGCTCCGCTGCCCGGGCCGTTGATACACCGTCGCAGGCATAGCCTTCCGTTTGCGCGGCGAGTATCAGTCCCTGTAATAACAACGTATCGTCTTCAACAATCAGAATTTTCATTCGCTTAGCCTCCCCGGCAGGGTTGCAGAATATCATCTGCCGCCTGATATTTCTGTGTTTGCACGCCCGTTAATCCCAGCAGGGTCGAGAACAGATTATCCTGTGAGAAGTCCTCTGAGCTTGCTCGTTTTTGCAAACATGTCTGAGAGACCTGATAGCGTTGCTGATAATCTTCTGAGAGCCACAGCAGCATCGGCACATGTTTTTGTGTATCTGGTGCAATCGAATACGGCAGGCCGTGCAAATAGACGCCATTTTCCCCTAAGGATTCGCCGTGATCGGAAAGATAGACCAGGCTGGTGGTAAAATTATCCTGATGCTCTTTCAGTATATTGATTGCTTTATCAACAATATAGTCAACATATAGAATCGTGTTGTCGTACGTATTGACCAGCTGTTGCTGGGAACAGGTCTGGATCTCGTTGGTGTCGCAGGTTGGCGTAAATTTCTTGAACTGCGCAGGATAGCGGTTGTAATAGGTCGGACCGTGGCTGCCGATGGTGTGCAGCACAATCACGCCGTCGCCTTGCAGATTATTAATGTACTCTTCCAGCCCGTGGAACAGGACGTCATCATAGCATTCACCATCAATACACTGTCCTGGCAGGTTCAGCTTAGTCATATTCTGGTGCGGCACCCGATCGCAGGCTCCTTTACATCCACCGTCGTTATCATTCCACAGCACGCTAATTCCCGCCCGCTGAATGATGTCGAGTACGCCTTCCTGATGCTGAGCCAGTTCTTCATCGTAATGCGCGCGCGGCATATCGGAGAACATGCAGGGCACAGATACCGCCGTGGCCGTACCGCAGGACGTCGTGCGCGGGAAATAGACCACATTATCTTTTTCCAGTAGCGGGTTGGTCTGGCGCGCATAGCCGGACAGGGAGAAGTTGTCGCCGCGGGAGGTCTCGCCGAGAACCACAATTGTCAGGTTTTTACGCTTTTCTTTGACCATCAACGGATTGCGATGCGCATCTTCGCCAATGCGTACCAATGGCAGGTGGGCCAGCCTCTGGTGCGAATACCATGATGACGTCGCCACAATGCTGTTGGATGGGCTGAGGGATTTCACCAGTTCTTTGTTGTTGCGAAACAGTGAGGCGTAATCTTTATAGAAGAACGCGGCGACCAGTACGATCAGCAGCGCGGAAATCAGAATGTTCGCGCCACGGAACAACACGCTACGCAGCGCTGGAGTAATAGGCTTGATTCTTACCCAGCAGGCAATGAGCGCGGCCAGAATACCGCTCACCCCGAGCGTAATTACCATTCGTGGCGTCATCAGGGCGAAGGTTTCGGCGGGTGTGGTGTCCATCATATTGGCGATCATCGAGCGGTCGATGATGATGCCGTAGGTCATGATGAAATATTGAGCCGATGCGCCAACCAGAATAAAAACGCACGCCACCAGGCGGTTAAGCCACAGGAATGAGGCCAGCGTCAGCACGATGTTCATGACGCTGAAAGCGACGACTGGCATCGATAAAAACACCAACACGTTGCGCACAGAATCCAGGGGCAGGTCTTGCAGCACTTGTTTATAGAACGCAATGTTCAGAAAAGTCGCAAGATAAAATGAGAGCAGCAGAAGCCAGCTGATTAACCCGAGAGTGGGTCTTTTAAACAGGTGCTTTAACATTAAGGGGGATTCCATCGACTAAGTGGGGCAGATCCTCTCAAAGTAAAATTAAGCCAACCTTAAGTTCTTAAGATTGGCTTTTTGCAGGATGGGGCTATTCACCAGTGCCGCTTGCGTTAACTATTTTTTACCGGGGCATCTAATGGGTAGGGGTTTTTATGGATCCGGTTGTAGTTAAGCGCGTACAGCGCGGTAATAATCATCAGCGTGACGAACGACCACATCACCTCTTTGGCGCCAGAACCGATAACTGCCCAGATGCAGTAGACAAAGGCGATAAAGGTTACCGCCAGATACAGCGGGCGCGCTTTGCCGAAGTGACCATGACCGAGCAGCAACAACGCGGCACAGGTGTACAGATATGGCACCAGCGTGAAGATGACCGAAACCGAAGAGACCAGACCAAACTCTTTTGCGGCGTTCGGCGACATGCTGCTGAACTGGAAAATGGTCATCAGGATGCCGACGATAATTAACCCGGCCACCGGGGTACCGGCTTTGTTAACGCGGGCAAAAATCGGCGGGAACAGACCGTCATCGGCCGCCGCTTTGGCGGTTTGTCCGGCCAGCAGCGTCCATCCGCCCAGTGAACCAAGACACCCGGCAGCAGCGCAGAAGGAGACGATAGCGCCTGCGGTGTCGCCCAGCGCCATTCTTGCGGCATCACCGAACGGCGAGGCCGAAACACGTAGCGCAGCGTTAGGGATCATCCCCATAATCGCCGTTGTGGAGAGCACGTAGCAAACGGCGGCAATCAGCACCCCGCCAATGGTGGCGATAGGCACATTACGTTTAGGATTTTTAACCACGCCTGCCGCGACGGAGGCACTTTCCACCCCGATAAATGACCATAAGGTCACGTTCAGGGTGCTTTGAATTGCGCCGAAGGTATTCATACCGCTGACGTTCCAGGCCGCCATATAGGTTTCACCGCGGAACCAGAACCAGCCGAAGACGGCAATCCCAACAATCGGCACCAGCGCCAGCACCGTTGCGACGGCCTGTACACGGGTGATCATTTTCGGGCCGACAATGTTCAGCAATACGAAGATCCACAGCACCACGACACAGGTCAGCGTCAGGACCAGCGGATCTTTTAAGATGGGGAAGAAGTAGCTCAGGTAACCGACGCCAATGACCACCATGGCGATGTTACCAATCCAGCAGGCCAGCCAGTACAGGACGTTAGTCTGGTAGCCTAAAAATGGACCGAAGCAGCGGCGGGCATAAGCATAAGAACCACCGGGACTGGAGTCTAAGGACGACATTTTTGCGTACACCATCGACAGTGCCAGAGCACCGATAATCGTGACCAACCATCCGTAGATTGCAATCCCGCCAGTTGACGCAAGGTTTGCGGGCAGCAGGAATACACCGGAACCCATAATATTCCCCGACACCATAAGGGTGACGGGGATTAAGCCCACTTTGTGAGCATCAGCATCCGTCGACATATTTTTTAACTCCTGATAAGGATAAATGACGGACTTATCATACCTCTTCAAAAGACTATTTTATGATGACGGAGCTGGGGTATCGCTAATGCTGATATTATTATGGCTTATCGCTAACTGATTAAAACTCAGGCAGCGGATGGCTCCCGATATTGACTAACATAATGCAGTGGCGTCATCCCATAAAACTCTTTGAATACGGAAATAAAGTATGAGGTACTGTTATATCCGCACAGTTGAGAGACCTGGGAAATGTTTTTCTCGTCCATCAGGAGTTGATTGACGGCATAACGCATGCGACATGTGGTAATTATTTGGCTATAACTTGTATTTTCACTTTTGAGTTTTTTCTTTAACAAACTGGGACTCAGGCATAAGCAACTGGCGACCATGCTTAAATTCCAGTCTTTGTGTATGTCGCTCTCAATAATGTGATAAACGCTGTCGCTGATACGACTACGCAGCATATGCATGAGCAAAGAGATAAATTTTTTGCTGTCAAGAAAGCGGGATAGCACCGTGAATAGTAGTGAGCGTGTGCGCTCTCTTTCGCCTTCATCCCCTGTTTCCATTACGCTATGTTGGGCGGCCACCCGGAAGACATCCGGCGTCAGACAGGTAGCGGTGATCACTGGGTTAGCACTCCGCTGCCAGAATGGGATCTGTGAAAGGTCCTTATTTAAAAAACGCAGATAGTCTTTAATGATATCGCGGCTGATATGTACGACCTGTGCGTTATTAAGTGATGAGAAATCGATAATATTGTTATCACATGCCACTAATGCCATATGATTAGCTTTTAAACTGATGGCTTCTTTACCGTTAATCCTTAACCAAACATCCTTCTCTGTTAATACCACAACACACGCTTCTTTGCTGCAAAGTCTCATACCCAAACTCCAGGAATATGACATAAACTACCGTAACTCACCATGGGCAAGAAATAACCGGCAAATGAAATTGTGTGATGAATCAAGACAAGCGATAAAATAGCGATATTTAGATTAATTACAATATCTGTAGGGATTATTGCCGTGTACATAAATTTTTACGCAAGTGGCAACGTACAATTTTCGTATAAAAAAAGCGCGGGGTGGTCCCGCGCAAAAAGGTATGACAATGTTATTGTTTTGCAGCAATACTCAGGAATTACTCAAGCATGACATGTCATCCTTCAAATCGGACTATCTAAAAAAGACATTATGCTTTCACGCACATGACGTGATACACACCGTCAATAATTTCCGTTCCTTCGGTTTCATGTTCAAATCCAGGGAAGTGGTGGTCCCAGGACTGCAACGAACGTAGATAACTAATCTGCGGGCTGTTAGCATCGCCAAAGTTTTCCCCGGACAACAGCATCGGAATTCCTGGTGGGTAAGGAATCACGGAGTTCGCTGCTATACGGCCCTGCAGATTTTCAATGGCCACCATCTCAACGTTATTGCTGACTATCGCGTTATAGGCTTCACGCGGTGTTATTTCAGCAACAGGCAGGCCGGAGTAGGCTGCATTGAGACGGCTGCCAGGGTTGTTCTCTTTCAGCCAGGCAAACATGGTGTCGCCAAGATCGTGAATGCCCATGTTTGCGTAAGTGTCTGGATGTTCCTCCACCAGTTCAGGCATTACCTGTGCAAGCGGAGTATTCGCATCGTAGTGATGTTTGAAAGAGCACAACGTGTTGATCAGTGTGCCCCATTTCCCACGGGTAATCCCCATTGAGAACAGGAACATAATCTGGAAGTCGGTGGTACGAGTCGGCACGATACCGTGACGGCCAAGCCAGGCGGTGACCAGTGCAGCTGGAACACCGGTCTCTTCCAGTTCGCCATCGTCGCCCATACCCGGCGCCAGAATACTGACTTTAATCGGGTCCAGCATGCTCCAGTTATCCGGCAGGTCTTTAAACCCGTGCCAGGATTCGCCCGGACGCATTACCCAGCAATTCTGGTCAGTGGTCAGGAGTTGGGTTGGCGCATCGGCAAAGTCATAGGTTTTGCCGGTCTGCGGATCGGTTACCACCTCTTTGTTCCATGGTTTGAAGAACCAGTCGCCTTCGGCGGTGAATTCTTTGTACAACCGTGCCATGGCCTGGCGGAAATCGACCGCTTCGTCGATCACTTCCTGGGTGAGCGACAGGCCGCTGTTACCGTCCATCATGGAAACCGCCACATCGTTTGAGGCGCAGATGGCATACAGCGGAGAGGTGGTAGCGTGCATCATGTACGCCTGGTTAAAGCGGGAGAAGTTCACGGCCCCACGACCTTCACGGACGTGGATATAAGATGCCTGAGAGAGCGCATTCAGCAGTTTGTGAGTCGAGTGGGTGGCAAAAACGGTAGGGCCGTTATGATCGCCCGGCGCGCCACGCATGGCGTAGTGGTCGGCATAAATTGGGTTAAAGCGGGCATAGCCGTACCAGGCCTCATCGAAGTGGATACGATCGCTGGTTTGCGCGAGCAGGTCCTGCGCCTCTTTTGCGTTGTAGCAAACGCCGTCATAGGTACAGTTAGTCACGACGCTGTATGACGGTTTTTGTCCGGCTTTGCCTTTTGTCAGTGGGCTTTCACTGATTTTTTTCTGCAATGTTTCAGGCTGCATTTCCTGCGGATAGATAGGCCCGATAATGCCGTAGCGGTTGCGGCTAGGCACCATGTATACCGGTTTTGCCCCAGTAAGGATCAGCCCCTGTTCAATTGATTTATGGCAGTTGCGATCCAGCACCACGACGTCGTTGTCGGTCATACAGGCTTGCATGATGGTGCGGTTAGAGCCGGAAGTCCCGACCACCACGGACCAGGAGCGGTCAGCCCCAAACACCCGGGCGGCATATTTTTCGCTCTCGCCAAATGCGCCAGTATGATCCAGCAGTGAACCCAGGGAGGTGCGTTCGATACCCATGTCGGTACGGAATAAGTTTTCACCGTAGTAGTCATGATAGAAACGACCGGCTGGGGTTTTGGTAAATCCGACGCCGCCCTGGTGGCCAGGCGCTGCCCAGGAATATTCATGGATGTCGCCGTATTTCATCAGCGCGCTGAACAGCGGCGGCAGAAGCTGCTGGCGGTAACGGGTCATTGCCGCCACGGCGCGCCCGGCGATAAAGTCTGCGGTATCTTCCAGAATCCAGGCGAATTCATCGACAAGCTCCAGCAGGTCGCGATCCAACGATGCAGTGGCTTTTTCGCGATCGCCCAACAGGAAAACGGGAACGTTTTGCTGGCGCTCGTGGAGCTTGCCGATCAATTGCCTGACATTCAGGTGCTCATCTTGTTGTTCCATTTGATAGCTGAACATCAGGCAATCAATGGCTTCATTTGCGGCGAGGATGGCGTAACCATCGTCGAATGAGGTGGACTTAATGACGGTAACATTCTGGCGGCTTAATGCGTCAGCCAGGCGTTCGACAGCGCTACCGACCCAGGTGTCCTGATGCAGAAACTCACTTTCAACAATTAATACTTTCATCATCTTTTACCCGGTTGTGGAAAGGTTGCAATTTATGGATTGCAGACACACCGTATGAATGTGACGCAGGCAAGTATTATCCTGAGAAAATGGGCTGTAAAGCGGGTGAAAAACAGTCTGTTTTGTATTTTATATGTTTTTAAACAATGAGTTATGCTGTGTTGAAGGCGAATTTTAACCGCCGTTTATCGACAGGGGGACTATTTTTTTGGCTGATACTGATATTGCTGAATGGCAAGCATACAGGCCGGATGCGCATCAGCGACATCCGGTAATGATTTCATTCAGTTGGCGGTGACTAACCCATAATGGCGCAGTTGCTTGCAATGCGTCCTCGCCAATAAAATCACGGTGGTTAAGGCCCCAAGCAGGGCGCAAAACATATCGGATTGGGTATCCCATGGGTCGCCCTGCGTGCCGAGAAAATCATCAGCTCCTTGACCCATTGCCAGCGCCGCCCACCATTCGATCAGCTCATAGGTCGCGCTAATCGCCAACGCCACGCAGCAGACTAAAAATGCCAGCATTTTTCGGCCACGGACAATATTACCGCGCACTAAAATCTCTCTTGCCGTCAGCGCTGGCACCAGCCCCTGAAAGAAGTGACCCAGCTTGTCATAGGGATTACGACTGAGATCCAGCCATTCCTGAACCTGAAAACCGACGGGGACTTTGGCATAGGTATACATACCGCCGACCATCAGAATGATGGCGTGAAAGAAAATTAGCGTGTAGAGCAGCGGCGTCAACGGGTAGCGCTTTACGGTAGTCAGCAATAACGGTATGACGATAATGACCGGCGTGACTTCCATCAGCCAGGTGATTTTCTCAGTGGCACAGATGCCGGTGTAGATAAGGATCAGCGCCAGAATCAGCGCGCCAGTGTGCAAAATTATGGGGTTCAGGGTGCGGAGCATGGTGAATTCACACGTAATGGAAAAGATCACTATTCCCTGTGAGCAGGAAAAATTCAACGCCAGTAAATGGGGGGATTAAGGTGGCCCGGGGGGATCGCTGGACTGACGCCAAAAGTTTAGTGTCAGTCCAGTGCCGGGCCGAATAGGTTACTTCGCGCAGTTAGCGCATTGTTTGCTGACGATTTGCTGGAAGAAATCGTTGCCTTTATCATCGACCAGGATGAACGCCGGGAAATCTTCTACTTCGATTTTCCAGATAGCTTCCATACCCAGCTCCGGGTATTCCACGCATTCCAGATGCTTAATGCTCTGCTGCGCCAGTACCGCTGCCGGTCCGCCGATGCTGCCTAAGTAGAAACCGCCGTGTTTGTAGCAAGCGTCTGTCACCTGCTGGCTACGGTTGCCTTTTGCCAGCATGATCATGCTGCCGCCGTGTGACTGCAACAGGTCTACATAGGAGTCCATACGACCCGCGGTGGTTGGCCCTAAAGAGCCGGACGGATAACCCGCAGGTGTTTTGGCCGGACCCGCGTAGTAGATCGGATGATCTTTCACGTACTGCGGCAGGCCTTCGCCGGACTCAATACGTTCTTTTAGCTTCGCGTGGGCGATGTCACGACCAACAATAATCGTGCCGCTCAGTGACAGACGGGTAGAAACCGGATACTGCGAAAGCTGGGCGAGGATCTCTTTCATCGGGCGGTTAAGGTCGACTTTAACCACTTCGCCTTCGCCAGCCTGGCGCAGAGATTCTGGGATATATTGGCCTGGGTTATGTTCCAGTTTTTCAATCCAGATCCCTTCGCGGTTAATTTTGGCTTTAATGTTACGGTCCGCGGAGCAGGAAACGCCCATACCGACCGGGCAGGACGCGCCGTGGCGAGGCAGGCGGATCACGCGGATGTCATGCGCGAAGTATTTCCCGCCAAACTGAGCGCCGAGGCCGAGTTTCTGTGCTTCGATCAGCAGTTCCTGTTCCAGTTGCAGATCGCGGAACGCCTGACCGTGAGCATTGCCTTCAGTCGGCAGTGCATCATAGTAGTGTGTGCTGGCCAGCTTCACCGTTTTAAGGGTGCTTTCCGCTGACGTGCCGCCAATGACGAATGCAATATGGTACGGCGGGCAAGCTGCGGTACCCAGCGTACGCATTTTTTCCACCAGGAAGTTTTTCAGTTTTCCGGGAGTCAGCAGCGCTTTAGTTTCCTGATACAGGTAGGTTTTGTTGGCTGAGCCACCGCCTTTGGCCACGCACAGGAATTTGTATTCGTCACCGTCCACGCTGTACAGATCTATTTGCGCAGGCAGGTTGGTGCCGGTATTCACTTCTTTGTACATATCCAGCGCCGCATTTTGCGAGTAGCGCAGGTTATCTTCAATATAGGTATTAAATACGCCTTTGGAGAGCGCAGCTTCATCGCCGCCGCCGGTCCATACGCGTTGGCCTTTTTTACCCATGATAATGGCCGTACCGGTGTCCTGGCAGGTTGGCAAAACGCCTTTGGCGGCGATTTCAGAGTTTCTCAGGAACTGCAGCGCCACGTACTTATCGTTTTCGCTGGCTTCGGGATCATGGAGAATTGAGGCGACTTGCTGTTGGTGTTCAGGGCGGAGCATGAAGGAGGCATCGTGGAAGGCTTGCTGGGCCAGTAGCGTAAGTGCTTCAGGGGCTACTTTCAGGATTGTCTCGCCTTCAAACTCGCCGACGCTGACGTGATCGGATGTCAGCAGGTAGTACTCAGTTTTGTCTTCCCCCAGTGGGAAAGCCGCCTGGTAAGTGAATTCAACTTTTGACATTTGCTTCCAGCCTTTTCATTTTTATCAGGAATTTAGAAATTCACTGTGTCTTAAGAGTGGCGTGCCGAACCAATGCGGACGGCACGCGAACTGTGATTACAGGAAACCGTACATTGCGGCGAATATCCAACCAAAGACACAGGATACGCTTACGCCGATCAAACCAGGCAGAATGAAGCTGTGGTTGATAACGAAGCGGCCGATGTGGGTGGTACCGGAACGGTCAAACTGAATAGCAGCCAGATCGCTCGGGTAGGTCGGCAGAATGTAGTAACCGTAACATGCCGGCGCCGAAGCAACGATGTACGCTGGATCAACCCCGATTGCCAGCGCGACCGGAACAATCGCCGCCAGCGCCGCTGCCTGGGAGTTTACAAACTTGGATACCAGCAGCAGAACAATTGCATAGGCCCACGGATACTCTTTCACCATATTGCCCAGCACACCTTCGATTTCTGTCATGTGCGCGCCGAACATTGTTTCGGCCATCCAGGCAATACCGTACACCGCCACAATCGCGATCATACCGGAACGGAAGACTTCGTTTTTAGATATTGAAGCGGGATTGGTCTTCGTCAGGATAATAATCAGCGCACCGGTCAGCAGCATGAACATCTGGATAACCAGCACCATGGACAGCGGTTTGCCGCTGAAGGTAGGGCGCAGCTCAGAGAATGCGCCGAGCACGGCAACAACGGCGATAGCGGCGAGGAAAATCCACATGGCCAGCCAGTTGCTTTTCGGCAGTTTTTTGTCTAACAGCGTGGCGGTGTCGCCATAAACGTAGTTGTGGTTTTCAGGGACGGAAATAAACTTCTGGAATTCTTCATCTTTATCCAGATCTTTACCACGGAACCAACTGAAAATACCGATAGCCAGTATACCCAGCAGGGTAGACGGGATGGTAATGCTGAGCAGGTCGAGGAATTCGAGATGTTTGCCTTCAAACGTCACGTTACCCAGCATGGCGACCAGTGACACAACGGCAACGGAAACCGGGCTGGCGATAATACCCATCTGCGCACCGATAGAACTCGCCGCCATCGGACGTTCCGGGCGAATATTGTTCTTAATGGCAACGTCATAAATGATTGGCAGGATGGTGTATACCACGTGGCCTGTACCACAGAGAATTGTCAGGGTGCAGGTAACAAACGGCGCGACGATGGAAACGTATTTTGGGTTACGGCGCAACAGCTTTTCAGCGATTTGCAGCATAACGTCAAGGCCGCCGGAGGCTTGCAAAGTTGCCGATGCGGCCACCACGGCAATAATAACCAGCATAACGTCTACAGGTGGTTTACCCGGCTGGAGATGGAAAACGAAAACCAGAATGACCAGGCCGATACCGCCTAATAAGCCCAGTGCGATACCACCTTTTCTGGCACCATAGAACAAACATATTAATATTATGAGAAGTTGTATACTAAATAACATTTTATTTACCCTCGCGAAAAACCCAGTCAATTTTTTGAAAAATGGATCTGTGCCACATTCTTTTTTGCCAGAATAGGCATCAAAAAATGGTCAGTATTCGATATGTCCGTATTTGCGATTAATGTTCAAATATCTGGCTAGAATGTCTTTTTAAAATTATGGCGATATTTAGCTTTTTTCTGTGGCGTTGAACAGAGGAGAGAATCCTCAGGCGATGGGAAGCATAACTGGGCATAGAGAGCTGCGGTTGACGCTGTAATTTATCTGTTTTGCGTTTTCCGCTATGGCATGAACCACCGACAGAATGAGTGAGTGGGTTATTTATGTGATCACGATCACGCCATTTCATGATGTAATGAGATTGGCATGCGGATGCTTTTATTTGCTCACAAAAATGTACGGTGTCCATGGTACGTAGCATGGTCTCCATTGCTACCAGTCTAGATTTTGTATGTCTGGTTAATTGCAGACTAATCCTTTATGGGTAAAAATACACACTCTGCGAGTTAGATAATACTTAATTAACTTTTGTTAGCGATTTTGAAATTAAAAACAGTGTGATGTTTATCAATATTGAAATATAGCGTTTGACATGCTGTATACAAATACATTTGATCTAACGCAAATTAATAAAGCGTCTGCTTCAGCCAGTAAAATAGGGATTTTTCATTATTTTAATAATTGTTACTTTCAAATAACAAATAATCCCAAAAATGTATTTATTGGCAATATTGTTTAAGCAATGAGTATTGCTCAGCCTGAACGCGGTAACGATAAACAGGTCTACCGGTCACGCCATAGTGGATGCTGGTAAATAAGATGTGACAATTAACCAGCCAGATAAGGTATTTTCGGCAAGAAACACGAGAGATATTGACCTCATTGGCCAGCTCATCCGTAGAGAACTCCTGATCCTGGTGCTCATCAATCCACTGGCACAGCGTGCGTAATGTTTGTGGCGTTAATCCTTTCGGTAAGCGACGTACTTCCTGCTCACTGGAGGAGCTGCCGTGAATCAGTTGGTCAAGCTCAGACTGTTCATAGTACTGATGCTTTTCCATCTCTGTTTTCTTATGTAGCCAGCCGGTTAGCGCTTCTTCAAAACGGGAGGCCTGGAAAGGTTTGATCAGGTAGTCAACGACACCATAGTGAAGCGAGTCTTTGATGGTGGTGGCGTCAGCGGCGGAAGAGATGACAATAACATCACACTTGCAGCCTTCGCTGTGCAGAACGGGCAGCAGATCCAGACCATTTTCTTTTTGCATGTAAATATCCAGCAAAATCAAATCGATATGATGACCGCTATGAAAGATGATCTCTTTGGCTTTCTCCAGCGTAGAGGCTGTTCCGCAGCAATGAAAACCGGAGAGTTGTGCGACATAACGACGATTTAATTCCGCTACCATTGCATCGTCATCGACAATTAAGACATTGATCATCTGCTGGCCCTCTCACCATTCCACGGTAACTGTACAAAAAATTGGGTGAAGACCCCAGGTTCAGACTCGACGGAAATATTGCCGCCAACACTTTCAACCTGCTGTTTCACAAGTGCTAAACCGACGCCTCGTTCGGTTCCTTTTGACGAGACGCCCTTTTCAAAGATGTGCTCAATGTGTTCAGGGACGATCCCCGGACCATCGTCATTCACTTCGCAATGCAACCAGCCGTGTCGATAGTGCAAGGATACGCTGATCTCGCCACCCGGTTCTTGACCTAGCGCCTCCAGGGCGTTTTCAATCAAATTCCCCAAAACGGTAATCAGCACCGCTACCTGATCTTCATTGCTGTTCTCCGGCAATTGGCTTTCATTGCTAATGACCAGACTATGGCCTAAATCAGATGTGCGATTAATCTTGCTGAGTAAAAATCCAGCGATCACCGGAGATTTTATTTTTCCTAACAGTGAGCCAATCTCTTCCTGATAATTGTTCGCGGTCTTCAGGATGTAATTTTCAAGCTGCTTATAACTTTTCAGGTGCAATAATCCCAGAATCACGTGCAATTTGTTCATGAATTCGTGGGATCGTTCACGAAGTGCGTCGGCATAGTTAACCATGCCGTCCAGGCGTTGCATCAATTTTCGAACTTCAGTTTTATCGCGGAACGTTGAAATGGCCCCGATGATTTTTCCGTTGCTGAGTACCGGAACAGTATTAATTAAGAGTAGCCGATCTTTCACCGTGATCTCTTCATCGCGGCGTGGCGTTCCGTCGCGTAGCACCTGCGAAAAATCGACCACCTGTGACCACGCGTGGCTGAGCGTTGAGAGTTGGGCATCGTCTTGTGATTTGTGGTAATCAAGCAGTTCCTGCGCCGCCTGGTTTATCAGCGTGACTTCACCACACTCGTCAACGGCAATGACACCTTCCTTTATAGAGTGCAGCATCGCCTGGCGTTGTTCGAACAGATTGGAGATTTCATACGGCTCCAGGCCAAACAGAATGCGCTTAAGGACTTTGACGAATACCCATGTGCCGAGTAACCCAACCAGAACGCCAAACAAGATGGACCAGAAGATGCTGCCGCGACTGTTATTGATCTGCTCAGTCACTCTGCTTAGCTCAAGGCCGATCGCCACCACGCCAATTTGTCGGTGATGCTCATCATAGATAGGGGTAAACACGCGCAGAGCTTTAGCCAGAAACCCACGATTAATGGCAACATTCTCTTTGCCCTGCAAAGCCAGCAAAATGTCATCGCCTTTAAATGGCTGACCGATTCGCTGCGCTTCGGGATGGGAGTAACGAATGCTTTGCATATCGGTGACGACGATGAATAAAAAATCGTTGCTCTTATTCACCGCCTGGGCAATCGCCTGAATGCCACTTTCCTCAGGTTTTTTCATTAATCCCTGACGGATCTCCGGCGAGTTTGCCAGCGTCCGCGCGACCGCAAGCGCTTTATCCGCTAACGCATTGCGCGTCATGTTGCTGATTTGCGAAAAGTAAATCAGATGAACAACAAGCAGCACTGAGAAGAGTACTGCACTGACCATGAGGATCACGGTAGTGCCGAGCTTCATCGGGCGTTTGCGTATAGCTGTATGTTGCAGTGAGTATCTCATCACGGTCCTGGAATCACGGTTTGTGCGGGTATTATTGCCTGATGGGATGCGTAATTCAAAGGTGGTAGGGATTATGGGGCTTAAGTTGTCAGTCCTTCTTCTATATATGTAGTGTGAATTGCTTTCTATATAGAGATCTCTGGACCGGTTCTCTCCACTTTTCAGCAATGCGCATCAGTAATTTTTCGGCGATTGTGGATAACTCTGTGTGTAAATGGGTATAAGGCGGGGTTTTGCTGTGGAATGCAGCAGTCAGTCATTTTTCTGCAATTTAAGGGTTGCGGGCTGAAGGAAACTCCCTATAATGCGCCTCCATCGACACGGCGGATGTGAATCACTTCACACAAACAGCCCGGTCGGTTGAAGAGAAAAACCTGAAAATGAGGGTTGACTCTGAAAGAGGAAAGCG